>DASQID010000217.1:0-2662 GCA_035631775.1 Acidobacteriota bacterium | reverse complement strand
TGCCCGCGACGCGCGCCGGTCTGATGACCGCCGCCACAGGACTTTTTCTTTTTAATTGTAAAATTACTCTTGCGCGTGCCCCTAGACTGGATTAATCGGATTGATTCTCTAGAAGCCAATGAAAATCGCATTCATAGGAACTCACGGCATAGGCAAGACAACTCTCGCCTATGAGCTCTGCAATGAACTCAAGAAGCAGCACCTTGATGTGGGATTCATCGATGAGATCGCCCGCCGGTGCCCTTTCCCCATCAACGAGGCGACGAGCCTGGAGGCGCAGACTTGGATCCTGGCCACCACCATCGCCAGGGAGTTGGAGCTGAATAAAATCTATCCGAATGTGATCTGCGACCGGTCTGTCCTGGACAACTACGTCTACCTCTACCACAAATTTGGCCATATCAATGAACTGCACGGGCTGGCCTACTACTGGGTGCACACCTATGACTTGTTGCTGAAGGTCCCGTTCACGCGCAAGTATCTGCGTCCGGATGGAGTGCGTTCCACGGATCTCGAATTCCAGGAAATCATCGACAAGAAACTCGAGCAAATATTGGTGGAAGACGGCATTCCCTATCACAGCCATCAGGTGATGAGCGACACCGTGCAATTGATCATGGAATACTACCGAAGCCATGTGGGACCCCAGCAGATACGCATCCCCGGCATTTAATTCGGTACAGGTAGACCACCGCCTCCGGCGGTGAGACTCGAGAAGACCCCGCCGTTCCGGTGTTGGTCATTCGGTTGGCACCGGAGGAAGAGTTACGCGTGTAAGGACGAGGCAAGCACGGAAGGCGCATGACCGATTTACGATTGACGATTTAGGATTGAAGATCGTGTTTCAATTCACATCTGAATTCTTTTTTTTAAATCGTCAATGGTAGCTCGTAAATTTCACACTGAGTCTGCGCGGCTCTGAGATTGAATGACGAAGAACCGTACGCCGAGGCTGATTGCCGCCGATGCCAGCAGGAAGCCGGAGAAGGTGAAGAGGCCGGTGCTCAGCGCGAGGATCTCATACCAGGCGAGCTTCCACCCCAGACCAAGGCGGGTGGCATAGAGCCATTCAATTACATAGCACGGGACGCCTGCGGCCATGATGCAGAGTCGATTGGCAGCTCTCCCTCCCGCCCCAGGGCTGAAGCTGATCAGCATCCAGATCCAAACAGGTAGAGCAAGAAACGTAACGGCCCAGTAGCCGTTGTGTAGTAATGCGATCAGTACAACGCCGGAAAGAATGGCCAGCAGGATCAGCTTGGAGATATGGAAGTCCGGCCGCGCCATCTTCCGGCTGATCAGCCGCAGGATGAAAAAGCAGGCGACGGCAACGACAACCGCCGCGGACGCAAGGACGGTCAGCTCCAATTTGGACGGATGTTCGAGAACCGGATCCTTCAGGGTCGCAGGATACAAGCTATATGCAGGAGTGACCCGAAGGAGTTTGAGCAGCACGATGCAATAATAGATGGAGAGAAACGGGATGAGCGTGCCGGCGAAAGCGAACAATTCTCGCAGAACGCGTTGCACCCTCAGATACCTTTTGTGATTCAACAGGTAAAAGAGAAGTACAGCCGGCAGCGGCAGAAAGGTCAGATAGTGCAGGATGGACATTGACCTTGCAGAGAGGAATATGAGGTCCTTCAGGTGATAGCTCCCCATCGGCTCGACGGGAATCGTCCGGAGCCCATCGAGCGTTCGCACGATTTCCTCCGCGATCCTGCCATACTCATTCACGCTGGCGACTTCCAGGTTATCGATAGTATCCTGCATCGAATGATAGATGGCATCCTGGCGGGCGCGGTCGACCGACTCGCTCCCGAGATTGATCGCGGCAATCCCGACATTCAGCAATGGACCCTGATCGGTTTCCGAGATCAGGAGCGACCTTTCGACATGCTCCCTGAGTCCGTATGCCTCCGATACTGGAAGAGACTGCGCCTGGATGGAAAGACGTGCGATTTCGCGCAGCCAAGGTGGGGTATATCCTCCCATCTGTCCGACGGTATCGAGCGTGATTTCATTCAACTTTCCAATGGCGACGAAATCCAGTGAAAGTGCTGCAACTATCCTGGAACGCTCCGGATAGCTTCTGGCAAGTTCGCGCGCGCCAAGCATGCCCCATTCTTCTCCATCCGTTGCGACAAGGAGAAGGCTGCGACGGGTCGGCGCGGCGGAGAAGACCTTAGCCAGCTCGAGGAGCACACCAATGCCCGAACCGTCGTCCATTGCTCCCTGGCGTGTCGTCCTCGCGGTGTCGTAATGCGCAAGGACAGCGATGATTTCCGGATTCTGTCCCGGCCTGAATGCCAGCACATTCCTGCCGACAGGATGGCGGAGCCCGGAGATGGTAGCGTCAAAATTCATGTAATCAATCTTGTACCCCAGGGGCTCCAGGTGCTGTTTTATGAATCCCGTTGATCCCCGCGCTTCGAAGCTGCCAATCACCCGTCGCGGGAAGCGCGTGACGAAGTCGCGCGTCATCTCGTAAGCCCGGGAGGCATCAAAGGAGAACGGATACTGCGGCAACACCCATGCAGGTTCCTGCACATTACCGGTAGTCGGAGAGACGAGCCAGCAAAGGACCACGAGCACCATCAAGCCGTATACCAGTCTTGCCTGTCCGGGTCCCATGGACCTCCTTTGCCCTTCGCTGAGCTTT
>DASQID010000216.1:0-4118 GCA_035631775.1 Acidobacteriota bacterium | reverse complement strand
TCTGCTTCGTTGCCGCTCCTCGACGATATACACCGATATCGCCTGCGTCGAGGCGCCTCGCATCTGCCCGCCCCAGGAGCGCCGCAGGCGCGACGGTGCTCGCGCCAAAATGTGAATTTATTCTTGCGCCAGCCCTAAGACGCAAAGGCGCCAAGACACGTGTTGCATCCTTATCGAAGAGGTTCAGTGCAGCTTGATTGTGTTGGTGGTTACGATATCCCAGTAGGAATAAACCAGATTAGGATTGAACTCTCTTAGAAATGGCTTTATCCACTGCAGAATCTGCGTAAATCTGTAGCCGGCGACGCCCTCGGGATGTGAAATGTAGGTGCTCCAGTAGGCCCGAATGAAGACGGCTCGGTCATCCAGCGGCAATTCTCCGACATTCTTCAGAAATCTGGCCCAGGCATTGTTGCGCACCAGATACTGCTCCACGTTGGAAGTGTAGAAGACGGTGACTCTCTCGTCCCTCTCCCTCAGATACCTGCCGAGTTCTCGCAGTGCATGCGATCCGGCAAAGTCTCCGACTATCGGGATGATCCGGTTTTCCTCTTGAAGCCGCTTGAGATAACGGAAGTCCTGCGTGCTGTTCAGGAAATCCTGCATTTTTCCTTCCAGATCCCTCTCTGTAAGAAACTCGCCGAAGGTTGGGACCGGGATGTAATCATACTTGATGGAGAGGCCGCGGTAGAAAAAGGCCTGGTGTATCTTCCCCATAGTCTGCCAATCGAGATCCGAGAGGCTGACCCGGCAGTTGGTGGTGAGATAGAGATGAACCCTCTCGAGCGTCCGGCGGGAGAGAGATGCGTCCGGGTTCGCCATCTGAAAATAGCGGACCATATCCTGTACCGTATAGCTGTCTCCGGTCAGGCTGCCGCGCGTGATTGGCCGGCTCAGCAGGAGCGAGAGAAAATCCCGGCGATCCCTTGCCAGGTGGAAGAGGGCCTTGAAAAGGAGGTGCTCCAGCAGGTTTTGTCTCCGGATATCAAGCACAAAGGCGTAGCGCGGATGAAGCTTGGCGATATAGGTGAAATTCTGGTTGGGTCCGACCCCGATATAGATTCCTCCACGAATGCCGAGTTCCCGCAGTTTTGTGAGCGGATGGAGATAGGAAGCTTCGTTGGAGACATAGTTGTCATTCCAGAAATAGCCTCCTTCTTCCGAAATACGCTGGATGATACCGGCGAATTGGCTGGCAGTGAGCGGCTCGGCTTCGCGACTTCTGGCGGGGGAAACTTGCGAAGACAAAAAGAGTACGGCAGCGAAAATGATCTTACCTGGCATCAGGAGTTCCTTCGGAAATCACCCAAGACTTCCTCCAGTTTATCAAACCGGAAGTCCACGTGATATATTGAAAATTGGAGTTAGGCATGGGCGGACGTGATGGCTGCGCCAGCCCTAAGGGCTCGTTTAAGAATAACTTCACATTCTGGCGCGCGCGCCGGGCGAGGTCCGGGTGTACTCCCGCTTTGACACTGCAATGATGCATGGACACCGAGGAACGCAAAAAGGCCCGTCGGTCTTGCTGATACTGGTAACGGTCATATTTGGATGTGTCTTTCAAACCTGCTCATCCTCACGGGAGACGACCACGGGCAGCACTGCAAGAGGCGAGGATCCGGTGCTGGTCGAGCGCCGGGAGAAGGATAGGGAATTCAAATCCGGCAAGAGCTCACCCATTGCCGCGGAGGACAGGGGGCACTTTCAGGGGCTTGCTTACTTCGACCTCAATCCGAACCTGAGGTTTCGGGTGAAACTGAACCGCTATCCCGAGCCTCGGAACATCCGTCTGGGAACCAACACCGGTGAGATGAGAGACGCGCTGCGCTACGGTTATTTCGACTTTCAGGTGGACGGGAGAGACTGTCGCCTTCAGGTTTATCGAGTGGAGGACACAGACTCCGGCAATGGCCCGAGCTTGTTCATACCATACCGGGACGCCACGACCGGCAAGGAATCATACGGCGCCGGTCGCTATATCGACCTGAAGGAAAATACCACGGGCTACTACGATCTCGACTTCAACCGGGCCTACAATCCATATTGCGCTTACGGGAAGGGATACAGCTGTCCTGTTCCTCCGTCCGAAAACACGCTGGCAGTGCCGATCCGCGCCGGCGAAAAGTCTTATCCGCCTGCACCAGACAGGCAGCAGGCAGAGGGCAGCAGGCAGTAGGCATCCGTTGGAGGAACCAGTTGTCAACAACTTCAGATCGCCGTCTGCCATCCGCCTGCTGCCGACTGGTTCTGGTAGCGTCGGCTTGCCTGCTGGCTGCGTGTTCTTCGCCGTCCCCTGGAAATCGGCTTTCCTCCCTCTACCCCGAACTCATACTCACACGTGTCGAGAGGCGGCAGGACGCGGAGCTCAAGGCCGCGCGTGTCCGGGAATTCCTCAGGCGGGAAGACCTGTCCGGGGTTCTGGTGACCCTCAGGCCCAATTATGCCTGGGCCACGTCCGGCGCGGAGGGGAGCGTGCCGATCTTCTACGGGAATGACGGCAGGAGGTTTTTCATCACACACTCGGATGCTGGTCGGGGGTCCCTATTTGAGGATCTGGCCGACATGGGATTTGAGGCCAGATTCCTGACAAGACAGGCCACAGGCGCGGGGCAGGATGACCTGATGGCTGCTCTTCGTGAACTCTCGGGTGGCCGCCCATTCGGAGCAGATACACCTTGCGCAGGGGCAAGAAACGTCGACACGGAAATCGCCTCGCTGCGGGTTCCGCTGACCGAGGGTGAAATGCGCGAATATCACTGGCTTGGAGCGAAGACTGCAGAGGTGGTCGAGGGCACCTGTCGGCAGATACTTCCCGGAATGACAGATCGAGGGATTGAAGCCCAATTGTCTGATGCTCTCATGCGGCATGCCGTTCGCGCGACGTACCTGAACGTGAATCCCGACATCCCCGTAGCGGGGGAGGACGGGAAGCCTCGCCGGGATGTTTCCAAGATAGAGCATCAGGCCGCAGTCAGCGTCTGCGCTGAGCGCTGGGGATTGAGAGTGGCGTTGACGAGATTGGTTCACCTCGGTCCAATGCCCAGTGAGACTCGAGGTCAGTTGGCCGCTGCCGCGCGCATAAACGCAGGCTTCTGGGCCCGCACCCTTCCCGGTGCAAGCGTACGTTCCATTTTGGAGGGGGCACTTTCCGATTACACTGAGTATGGCTACGCGGGAGAGTGGCAGAAGCGCAATCCCGGCGGCGAAATTGGCTATGAGGGCGGCGACGGCCTGCCGGTAGCCGACTCGACCCAAACGATCCGAACGGAACAGGCGTTTGCCTGGACGGCGTGCGTCGCAGACCTCTGCATCGAGGACACCATCCTCCTGGTGGAGGACCGCATGGAGGTACTGACGGAAACCCCCGATTGGCCAAGAGTGGAGTCAAGATGCCGGGGCAAGATCTATCGATCCCCCGGGATTTTAATGAAGTGAGGGGTTGCAGAAAGCAGCAGGCAGAAGGCGTGTCTGCCATCTGCCTGCTGCCATCTGCCGGCTGCTATTTCAGAGCTTCGCAGCTCGAGAGAGCGCCCCCGACATTGATCGCACTGTTGCCGACCTCGATATCCTTTATGCGGCCCTCCTTATCGATGACGAAGGTAACGCGGTTGGAAAATCCCCGGTCTGCAATCAGCGTTCCGTAAAGGGTGGACACCTCTCGCTTGAAATCGCTGAGGAGCGGAAAGTCCACACCGTTCTGCTTCGCAAATTCTTTCTGTGCGGCAAAGGAATCGACGCTTATACCCAGGACCTGGGTATTGGACTCCCGGAACTTTGCCATGTTGTCCCGGTAGTTCTGTACTTCCTTCGTTCAACCACCGGTAAAGGCGAGAACGTAGAAAGCGAGAACGACGTTCTTTTTCCCGCGAAAATCCGAGAGCTTCACCGGTTTGTTGTCCTGGTCGGGGAGGGTGAAGTCCGGAGCCGTATCGCCGATTTTGAGAGTGCTGGTCTGGTGTGCCGCGGGCTGCTGTGCGTAGGCAGGAAGGAACGCCATTAGCAGGACAACGAGCAGGCACGGCACGATCAACTGATATCTCATCTGGAGCTCCTTTCCGACGGTGTTGCATGAAATTTATCGGCCTGCCCGGTTTCAGTCAAATATTTCCGACTGAGCG
>DASQID010000215.1:0-16550 GCA_035631775.1 Acidobacteriota bacterium | reverse complement strand
AAGCGCCCCGGAGGGGCGCCAGCCAGTAGCCCCGGGCAAGCGAAGCGCAGCCCGGGGTTGGGATTCTCGAGAATAACCAGAGCCCTGAAGGGGCGACAGATAAAACATAGCATACAAAGGTCTTTCGCCCCTGCCGGGGCTTGGCATTATGCAATATCCTATCCGGGGGCTTGCGCCCCCGGCTACTTGCTTGGGCCCCTCCGGGGCCCGACCTGACATGCGACTCGTGGAGTTTCGCGACAGAAACTAGGCTAGGTGAGGAAGCTAGAATAGGTTGCCGAGGGCGAACCGTACCGCTCCGCGCGGATCGGTCAGACTGAGGAGCGATGAGGGACTCCGGATGGTTTCCCTGAGTCGGAGGGGATTCCAGGCAAAGATGAGCCGGGCCGGCTGGCGGACCATGGGCAGTTGCAGGCGCAGTTCGCCGCCGACGGAGGCTCGCAGGAGGCCGTTGGTCTCCTTTACCAGGCGTGCCCCCGCACCCAGCTGTGACGCCTCAAACGGCGACACATGGGTCCACCCCAGATCCACGAATGCCACGCCGCTCAAAGCTCCATAGAGCGGAACCCGATATTCGGAGGCGAAGCCAATCATCATATCTGCTCCGGCCGGTTGGAGCGGCGAGGTTGAATTGTCGGGAACATACGCCCAAGGACTGAGGCCTCCTCCCTGGAAGCCGCGCACGCTTTCGTCGCCCGGGAAGAAGCGCCGATCAAGAAATAGCGGTGGACCGCCGTGCGGGCGAACGGATGAACCCTGAACCATAAAGGCAAACGAGTTGCGGCCGCGGCTCAAGGGGTCGCCGAGATAGCCGGCGAATTGGAAGGAGTCGCTGGTCGAATCCAGCGAGCGGAGAAACATGTTGCCGGAAAGTGCGTGGCTGACTCCAACGCGATAACCGCGCGCTCCAGGACCGATCCCGGTTGTGGAGTCATAGAGCAGGAAGGGAGTGATATCGGATCGATTGACCGGCCCGGCGGGAACGGCGGGACTCTGCTGATCTTCTCCCGTAATGTGGTCCCTCGCGGCAAGAAAACCCAATCCTGCCTGAAGTTTTGTGGTCAGCGGATATGCGCCCGACAGGCTCCCTCCAGCCGTACGCCGGCTCAAGACTCGAATCATGTTCTCAGGACCCGGTACGATGTTCGCCACGTTGAAGCCGGCAAACCGGTTGAAGCCGGCGAGGGCAATACTGAAAGGAGTGCCCAGGAAGTGGGAACCCGCGATGTTCAGCAGCATATTGGATTGTGAAGCGCCACCGTCCAACTCGAAAGACAGGGTCTCGCCCAGCCGGAGCAAGTTGAAGGCAGTATAGATCAGCCCCAAATATCCTCCGCTGATGCCGCCCGTGCCTCCGGTCCCATAAATTCCCTGACGGTCCTTCTCCTTGACTTTGAAGGTGATGTCCAGGACGTTGCGTCCTTCGTCCATGCGCAAAGCAACGTCGCGTCGGCTGATTTCTTTTACGAGGTTGCACTTGTTGAGACGCAATACACTCGCATCCAGCTTCGAGGAGTCGAATACCTCGCCTTCAACCGTCTTCAACTCTCTCCGGAGGAACTTGTCCGGCATGCGCTTGTTTCCTTCGAACTCGATCCTGCCGACCAGCACCGGATTCCCGGCCGTGATATTGAAGACGGCACTGACGCTGCGGCGATCGGGATCGATTGTCTGGGCAAGCTCAACACGGGCGAGCGCGTAGCCATGGTGGCCGAGCGCATCGGCAATTTTCTGACGGGTGTGATCCAGCAGTAATCCGTCGTAAAGCGCGGGGGCCTGGACTTTCTTCAGGATTTCCTCAACATCCGCAGCTGCCGCCTTCGGATCGCCTGTGATCTCCACCGAACTCAGCGTGAACAGCGGGCCCTCGACGACAGGGATCTGCACCACCAGCTTTGGATTCGAGCCGTAAAGTCCGGGTATAGGAAGGTGGATTCCGTCGGAAACGTACGTTGCCTTGACTTCCGGTTCTCCCACCGCGGCCGCGGCGAAACCGCGCGACTGGTAATAGCGCCGGACAAGTTCCACATCCGATGTCAGTTCCTCAGGCACATAACGTCCGGCACCTCCCCAGCGTGTCCAGAATGAGGCTCGGCGCGTGTGTTTCATCTGTTTGCGCAGCTCATCCTCCGGGATTCCCTTGTTTCCACTGAAATGCACGCCGCCCACTTCCATACGCGGACCGGGATTGATCTGAAGGGTGACACGGGCCGTGGCGCCGGTACGTTGGCGCACCACCCGCACCTCGGCATTCGGGTGTTTCCGGTCGCGCAAAAAATCGCGCACTGCCCGCGCGGTCCTGTTTGCCAAAGCAGGGTTGAGGGGGCTCGCCGGGAGGATTTCGAGCTTTTCCTTCCGCAGCATTTCGCGTATCTGCTCACCAAGGGCATCATTGATTCCTTCGAGCGTGAATGCTGATACCAGAGGAAACTCCGTCACGTGATAGGTCACATCCACATAGCCGGTACCGGCATCGCGGCTGTCGACCTCCACTTCCTGGAAAATGCCCATGCTGTGAAGTCTACCCAGGTCGGCTCGCGTCGCCGCCGGGTCGAAGAGCTTGTCGGGAGCGGCTGAAACCAGATGCAGAATGCTGACCGCCGGAATGCGCAGATTCCCGACGACCTCAACGTGGCGAACCCTCGTTGCATCCGGATGAGCGCTGCCGATGAGGACCGCGCCGAGAAGAATCTGAGAGAGGCACATTACGATTGCAGCTACTGATACGTCCCTTTGATCGCCTCGTTCCACAAAATCGACGCAGTTCGCAGGTCGCGGTTCGCGGTTCGCAGTGGTTCGCTGCGAACCGCTAACTTGCCTCGCCGCCGATCTGGAGACTGACTATTGCATGGACAGCTAACTCTCGTGTTTTCGGCTATTTAGTGGCGGGATATTCACCTTGACTGGCAGGAGGGGGAGTGTTAGATTCCGAACTTCTACGTGTTTCGCACGAGGCCCGGCTCTTGAACTCATCCGAGATAAAGAAGACCCCGCTGAACGCCATCCATCGCCAGTTGGGCGGGAAGATGGTGAACTTTGCAGGATGGGACATGCCGGTTCAATACGCCGGACCGATTCCAGAGCACATTGCAGTGAGAACGCGCGCGGGAATCTTCGACGTCAGCCATATGGGCGAGGTGGAGGTCAAGGGACCTGCGGCCCTGGAGACCATTCAGCACCTCACCTGCAATGACGCCGGACGACTTTCGATCAATCAAATCCAGTACTCCGCGCTGACCACCCCACAAGGCACATTCGTTGATGATATTCTCGTTTACCGGATGGGCTCTGATCATTTCTTTCTGTGCGTGAATGCATCGAATCAGGAAAAGGACTATCAGTGGATTCACGACCTGGCGAGGAACGGCACGCAGGTATTGTTCCGCAGCAACGACTTTGCGCAGATTGCTGTCCAAGGTCCCAAGGCTCTGGAGATCCTGGCACCTCTGACGGAAATCCAGCTCGCGGCAATGAAGTATTACTGGTTCGCGCAGGGCAAGTTTGCCGGCGCGGAGACGATCGTATCGCGAACCGGATACACGGGTGAGGACGGGTTCGAGATTTACTGTCCGCCTTCCCGAGCAGAAAGCGTCTGGCAGCAGATCATGAAATCGGGCAAGGCGTACGGGCTCGAGCCGGCCGGGCTGGCCGCACGCAACACGCTGCGGCTCGAGGCCAAAATGGCCCTCTACGGGAACGATATCGATGACACGACATCGGTGCTGGAAGCGGATCTAGGATGGATCTGCAAGCTGGAAAAGGGCGATTTCCTTGGACGCAGCGCACTCCTTGCGCAGAAACAGTCGGGACTCGAGCGCATCCTGGTGGGATTCGAGGTTGTGGAACGCGGAATCGCGCGGGAACACTACGCTGTGGAATTGAATGGAAAGCGCATCGGCTCCGTCACCAGCGGCAGCCCGGCGCCATTCCTGAAGAAGAACATCGGCCTCACCTACCTTCCCATTGATTCGTGCTCGGTCGGAACAGAGTTTAAGGTCATCATACGGGAGAAGCCTGTCAAGGCCCGGGTAGTGCCTACGCCTTTCTATAAGAGGACAAAGTCGGCCTAGCCGACGAGGACGGAACCAGTTTTCAGCCAATTTGCGGAGGTCGTGAAAATGTACCCCGAGGAGAATCTTTATACAAAAGATCATGAGTGGATACTAGTTCAGGGGGAGATCGGCATCGTGGGCGTAACGGATTTCGCCCAGCACGAGCTTGGCGACGTGGTCTATGTGGATCTGCCGGAAGTCGGGGACACTTTCGAGGCGAACGAACCCTTCGGCTCGGTGGAATCCGTCAAGGCGGTGTCTGAGATCTTTTGTCCCGTCGGAGGCGAGGTGGTTGAGATTAACTCCAAGCTGGAGGACAGCCCGGAATTGATCAACGAATCCCCGCACCAGAAGGCCTGGATGATCAAGATTCGCATATCGGATCCCGAAGAGCTCAAAGAACTCCTCAACTCGGAGGAGTACGAGGAGTATCTCCAGGAACAAGCCAGCACGTAGGATTTAAGATTGACCATTTACGAATGACGATTGAAGAACACCTCACTCGAAGTGTTCGTGGTTATTGTGACGTACTACAATTCCGTACATATGGCGACGTGTTTGTAGGACGCAGAAAAACGCCGCCCTAGGACGCTGCTGTGATCTCGGCGCAAGCGGCCTGCAAACGCGCATGGGACGAGCCGGCTTCTGCGTTCAGAAAATGCGTTGGCGTATTTATGAACCAGCCCACTTAGCGTCCACCCGCAGGTCAATCGCAAGGCAATCGGTACGTGGTCAATGCCTCATCCAGGAGACCTCCTTCCCGTTCTGGCGCAAAGACAGGCATATATCCTCTCGCCGTCCAACCCTCGATCCGTTTCAATCGTCAATCGTAATTCGTCAATCGTCAATCTTTGTAGGCGTCCACAGGCGGACATGTACAAACCAAGTTACGATCCCCGTAGACATTGTCGATACGCGAAACAGCGGGCCAGAACTTGAACTCGCGGCTTTCCGGTGAGGGGAACGCTGCCTCTTCACGCGGGTAAGGGTGTTTCCAATCCGAAGTGGCAAGCGCTTGGGCGGTATGGGGCGCGTTCTTGAGCAGATTGTCCTTAGCGTCTGCCCTTCCCGCTTCGATTTCCGCGATTTCCCTGCGGATCGCAATCATCGCGTCACAGAATCGGTCGAGCTCTCGCATGGATTCGCTCTCCGTAGGTTCCACCATCATCGTGCCCGCGACCGGAAATGAAACCGTCGGGGCGTGAAAACCATAGTCCATCAGGCGTTTCGCGACGTCATCCACCTCGATGCCGGCACTCTTTTTGAGCGCGCGCAAATCCAGGATGCATTCGTGAGCGACGAATCCATTAACCCCCTTGTACAAGACCGGGTAATACGCGTCGAGTCTCTTGGCAACATAGTTCGCATTGAGGATTGCCATTTTGGTGGCTTGTGTCAATCCGGGAGCGCCCATCATGGCTATGTAGACCCAAGAGATGGGCAGAATGCTCGCGCTGCCCCAAGGTGCCGCTGAGACGGCTCCGATTCCCTCACCCCCGCCGACCTCCACAACGGGGTGTTTCGGCAGGAAAGACGCCAAATGCGCCTGAACCGCTATCGGGCCCATCCCGGGACCGCCGCCGCCGTGCGGTATACAAAAGGTCTTGTGGAGGTTCAGGTGGCACACATCCGCTCCGATCTCCGCGGGCCGGCAGAGTCCCACTTGAGCATTGAGGTTTGCACCATCCATATAGACCTGACCGCCGCAGGAGTGGACGGTGGAACAAATCTGCTTGATCGATTCTTCGAACACGCCGTGCGTGGACGGATACGTGACCATCAGTGCCGCGAGATTGTTAGAATGGAGCTCGGCCTTCGCCTTCAGATCCGCCACGTCGATGTTGCCCAGATCATCGCACTCGACAACAACAACCTGCAGACCGGCCATTACCGCGCTGGCAGGATTTGTGCCGTGCGCGGAGTGCGGGATCAGGCAGATGTTACGGTGAGCCTCGCCCCGCTTCTCGTGATGCCTCCGTATTACGAGCAGCCCGGTGTACTCTCCCTGCGCACCGGCGTTCGGCTGCAACGAAACTGCGGCAAAGCCGGTGATCTCCGCAAGCCACTGTTCGAGTTGGCAAAACACCTCCTGATAGCCGGACGTCTGGTCCAGCGGAACAAACGGGTGAATTCGGCTGAACTCCGGCCAGCTTACCGGAACCATTTCGACGGTCGCATTGAGCTTCATGGTACAGGAGCCGAGAGGAATCATCGCAGCATTGAGCGATAGGTCCTTGCTTTCCAGCCGATGCATGTAGCGGAGAAGCTCCGTCTCGGAATGATACCGGTGGAACACCGGGTGGGTCAGGTACCCGCTCTTCCTCGCCAGAGCCTGCGGCAATTCCGGCGAAACCTCCTCGGCAATCGCATCGACCTTCAAGGCGGACTTGCCGCCGGAAGCAAAAACGGAAAGTAGATCCTCGAGATCGCCGGCCGTTGCGGCCTCATTCAAGCTGATGCCGATTGCGCCTCCCTCCAGCCGGCGCAGATTGATCTCTTGCTCTAAGGCAGCCTGCAGGATTTCCTCGCTGGTGCTTCCGTTAGGTCGCACGCGCAGAGTGTCGAAGAATGGATCCGGTCCGACGTGATGTCCTAACCGCTTCAGTCCATGCGCAAGGACACCCGTCAGAAAATGGATCCTGTCGGCGATTTTTCTGAGTCCATCCGGCCCATGGTAAACCGCATACATCCCCGCCATGATCGCCAGAAGAACCTGTGCCGTACAGATATTGCTGGTTGCCTTGTCGCGGCGTATGTGCTGCTCACGTGTCTGCAGTGCAAGGCGCAGCGCTGGTCTGCCGTCCGCATCTTTTGAAACACCCACGAGGCGGCCCGGCATGTGTCTCTTGTATTCGTCCCGGGTGGCAAAATAGGCAGCGTGCGGGCCTCCGTAGCCAAGGGGGACACCGAAGCGCTGCGAGTTCCCGACGGCGACATCGGCCCCGAATTCTCCCGGCGGCGTCAGCAGCGTAAGGGCCAGGAGATCGGCCGCCACCGTCACAATGGCGCCTGCATGGTGGGCTCTCTCGGTGAAGGATCTGAAGTCGCTGATGGTGCCGTCGGTAGCAGGATACTGAACCAGGGCGCCGAAGACAGGACGGCGGAAGTCGAAGGTCTCGTGACTGCCCACCAGCACTTCGATGCCCTGGGCACGAGCACGAGTTTCGACGACAGCGATCGTTTGAGGGTGGCAGCCTTCGGAGACGAAGAAAGCTTTCGCGTCGCTCCGGCATAAACCATAGCTCATCCGCATCGCCTCTGCCGCAGCGGTCCCCTCATCGAGCAGCGAGGCGTTGGCGGTTTCCAGACCCGTCAAGTCGGCGATCATTGTCTGGAAGTTCAGAAGCGCCTCGAGCCTTCCCTGCGATATCTCAGGCTGGTAGGGTGTGTACTGAGTGTACCAGCCGGGATTTTCCAGGATATTTCGCTGGATCACCGTAGGCGTAAGGCAGTCGTGATAGCCCATCCCGATGAACGACCGGTAGACTTTGTTCCGCCGAGCGATCTTGCGCAACTCTCCGAGAACTTCGTGCTCGCCTCGGATCCCACCAAGCTGCAAGGGACGCGTCAGACGAATGGGCGCAGGCAGGGTCAGATCGACCAACTCATCCAGGCTGGAGCAGCCTACCACTCCCAGCATGGCCCGGAGACTTGCTTCGTCCGGCCCGATGTGACGCCGTACGAATGAGTCAGGATTCGCAAAGAGTTCGCGTGTACCACTGTGCACATTTTTAGCCACGTTTGATTCCACAACTTTCATAGACATTCTCTGAGACTGTTCGCAAAATAGCTCCGTTGATTTGATCTCCATTAAGTCTTCAATAACTCCACCTCAAGGACTCTGAGGGCTCGCGCAAAAAACAAGATCACATTTTGGCACAGAATGTAGTCATGTGCGGGAGGTCATCAGACCGGCGCCACAGGGGTTTTCTTTCGTGCCCATTGCGAAGTTGATTCTGCGCAGGTCTTAAGTCTCCAGAAAACATCGATAAAAAGCAGAGACCACAGGATCATGCAGGTCACGATGATTGTTTGTCACCTGCATGTCGCCGTGGTCCGCTCACATCTTACCATTCCAATCAATGCCTGGCCGATGTCGCGCGGCTGGCGATGAAACCATCGATCTCCCTGCGGCGCGGAATTGACGGCTGGGCACCCAGCTTTGTGACGGAGATACCCGCGGCAGCATTGGCAAAAGACACGGCTCCGGCAAGTGCGTTTCCTTCGCTTAGGGCTACCGCCAGAGCGCCGTTGAACACATCGCCTGCACCAGTGGTGTCTACCGCGTGAACCTGATAGGCCGGGATTACTTCCCTGACTTTCCCCTCCGCCAGAAACGCGCCTCGAGAACCCAGGGTGATGATCACCGTGTCCACCCCTTGCTCTAACAGCACGTCCGCCGCCCGGCTGGCAGCCTCGTCGTCGCTGATCCGTATACCCGTAAGCACCTCGGCCTCGAATTCGTTCGGTGTCATGATGGAGGCGTGTTGAAGAAGTTCCGGAGGCAGTTTCCGGGCCGGGGCCGGATTCAGGATTACCTTTACGTCACTAGAGGATGCGATCTCGGCGGCGGCTTGAACGGTTTCCAGCGGAGTCTCCAACTGCATGAGCAAAATTCCCGCCGCGGCGATCGTATCCCTGCACTTTTCGATATCCGCTTTTGACAGCCGGCGTTCGCGCCCGCGGCTACCGCGATGCTGTTCTCGCCTTTGTCGCCGACGAAAATGAGCGCGATCCCCGATTGAGCTTCCTTGTCCTTCACGATGTGACTGACGTCGATCTGATCCGCCACAAAGTGCTTGATGGCCCGCTCACCGAAGTAGTCCTCGCCGACACGGGCAATGAATACCACTCTGCCCCCGGCACGAGCCGCCGCGACGGCCTGGTTTGCACCCTTCCCTCCCGCCGCCATCGAAAAGCTGCCACCCAGTACGGTTTCTCCAGGTTTGGGAATTCTGGCCGCCTTGATGGTCATGTCCGAATTCGAGCTTCCAACGACCACGATCTTTTTATCAATCATGATTAAAATCGCACTCCCGCACAACAGGTCTCCAGGCCCGCGCGGCGCGTGCGCGTGGAGTCCTTCTTGACCGATTTCCCGAACTCCCCGCAAAAGCGGAAGCCGGGTTCCTTGTATTATGAAAGTCTCGAGACGATGATCAACCCCAATCCGACCGCATAGCCGAGGAACATGACTGCCAGGAGGCCATTGGTACCGGAAGGAGCATTCTTGAACTCCTTCCAGATGAAGACGCCCCACAACGCCGCAACCATCGTGGCTCCCTGACCAAGACCATAAGATATCGCAACGCCGGCTGATCCTGAGGCGATGATGCTCAATGCCATTCCCGCGCTCCAGACCGCGCCGCCCAGAATCCCGATGGAATGGAGTCTGAGGTTGCCTTTGTCCCGGTAATCCCGGAAGGGCACTGGGTCCCCGACGAAAGGCTTGGCCATGACGATGCTATTCCACAGGAAGTTCGAGAGGAACAGCCCGGCGGAGAACAGCACGACGGCAGTATAAGGACTGAGTTTTCCCGCCTCGGGATGGAGGAAATCCGGCGACATCGAGGCGGCAACGAAACGATAGAAAAATCCCATCAACACCCCTGCCAGAACGGAGATGACAATTCCCTTTGCAGGAGTTCGGCCGCCCTGCGCCGGAAGCCGCCTGTATGCCAGAGCATCGACGATGATCGCCGCCGTCACCGCCGCCACCCCTGTGAAGAGGAAAGCCGGATTGCCGATGGGAGCGACGAAATAGTTGGTAATCACACCCAGCACCAAGGCCAAGCCGACGCCGATCGGGAAGGCAACCGCCATGCCGGCAATGTCAATGGCAGCCACCAGCAGTATGTTCGATAAGTTGAAGATTACCCCGCCCAGGAAGGCCGATCCGAGGTTGCCTGCGTCTGCTTGCGCCAGGTCCGCGAGAAATCTCCGTCCTGTCGATCCGGCGCTGCCCAAGGTGAAGGCCAGGGCGAGGGCGAAAAGGAGAACTCCGACGGCATAATCCCAATAGTAAAGCTGAAAGCGCCATTCCCTGCCCGCCAGCTTCTGCGTATTGGCCCACGAACCCCAGCACAGCATGGTGATGAAACAGAGAATCACGGCAATTGAATAGGACTCCACGACTATCATGCCCGTACCCCATCAGATGGTGAGTGCGTGCGCAGTTCCGCACTACCATACTCCACTGCTTTCGAATGACCCAAGCACAAATCGAAAACGCGATCGTTATGCTGTGTTCTCCCCTCGGAAGTGTGGTCTGCGTTTCCTGGGGATCCTTGGGCTCTGGAGGGTGGCTTCTATGAGCTCTCGAAGAGGACGGCCAGAGGAGGCCGGGGCCCGGTGCGCCGTGCCCCGACCATGTTGAAGGAGGGAAAACTCGGGAGCGGGATACCGCGGCAACTAGAATGGACGGGGACCGGCGCCGTGGCGGGGACCAATGCCGTTCACCGGAATGCCGTTGTCGTCGCGAAGGAGCAGCGTCTTGCCAGTAGTCAGGTTCTTCAGGTCCGCCGCGACATAGGTGTCCGAAAACTGAAGCGATGGAAAAGCGAGAATCGACATCCTGTCGCCCACTTTAATGTCGAAGTTGGCCTTGGTCAGAGCCCAGTATGGGCTCGCGACTATGATTGCCTTTTTGTCCCCGGCCTGAATCGTGAAGGAGGGCATTCCCTGCCCCGCTGCCATGCTGACGCTTTCTACTGTTCCTTCCAGAGCTGTTTTGGCTGCCAAGTCAAGTTGCATGTGACATTGCGGCGCGACACCCTGGCCGGAGTGCGGCATCGTGCCCTGAGCGGCGTGATGCATTGGGCCCTGGGGCCCGTATTGCTGAGCCGCGGCACCAACCGACATGGCACCAAGCAAAATAGCTGAAAGAGTTACGATCATTGATTTCCGTGACATGAGACTTTCTCCTTAATCGATGGTTGATTCCCAAACTGCACTTGTCCATTTGGCATGTGCCGTGCCAGAAGCTCCGGCATTACGACGTAGCGATTTCAACTAATTGCAGCGATGACGTTTGTGAGGTTCGTGGCAGAGACCTCCGAGGTGGAATGCAAGCCACTCAGGTGCAAATTCTGCATCCCTCGGTCTATGTCAACGCAGAAATTGCACGCAATCCAGAAACGTGGGCTTCACATGATGGGCAGTTACTCTTTACCCGCCATGCCGTATTCCTTGAGCCGATATTGGAGCGTTCGCAGGCTTACACCCAACTCAGAGGCTGTTGCGCGCCGTTCACCGCCATTGCGGGCAAGTGCCTCCAGGATTGCGGCTCGTTCGAGCTCCGCAAGCGTAGGCGGATGGGATGGCGTGGCGGATATGTCAGAAGATTGGAATGGAAGGTCCCCCTGTTTCAGAATGTTGCCTTCGGCGACAATCAGCGCCCGCTCGACGGCATTCTGCAATTCCCGCACGTTCCCCGGCCAATCGTGGCGATGGAGGATCACTCGAGCTTCGGGACTGAGCGGGATGAATGATCGTCCGATGCGCGCGGCGATCTTGCGGGCAAAATGTTCGGCGAGCGGCAGGATGTCTTCGCGCCGTTCACGGAGAGCGGGGAGATGGATGGGGAAGACATTCAGCCGATAGTAGAGGTCTTCGCGAAAGATTCTAGCCAGAATAGCCTGTTTCAAGTCTTTGTTGGTGGCCGCAATGACCCGTACATCCACGAGAATGGTGCGCGTTCCGCCAAGCCGCTCGAACTGCTGTTCCTGCAGCACACGGAGTAGCTTCGCCTGCAGGTTCACGCTCATTTCGGCGATCTCATCCAGAAAGAGTGTGCCACCGTGCGCCAGCTCAAATCGGCCGCGCCGGCTCTGGATGGCTCCGGTGAAGGCGCCCTTCTCATGTCCGAACAGCTCGGACTCCAGGAGGTTATCGGCAAGAGCCGCGCAGTTGACGGCAACGAAGGGTGCGCCGGCACGAGGGCTGCGGCGGTGAATAAAGCGCGCCACCACTTCCTTCCCCGCACCCGATTCGCCCGTGAGCAGAACAGTCGTGGGTCTTGCGGCTACTTGCGCGGCCAAAGCAAGCACACGCTTCATGGCTTCGCTGCTCGCGATGATATCGGAGGGAAACTGCTGCTCGGTTTCAGCCTGATGGAGAAGGTTCTGGTCCCTGAGTGAGCGATGAGTCAAGGCTCTTCTCACGACGATGCGCAGCTCCTCGGGGCTTTTGAGCGGTTTGGTCAGATATTCCTGGGCACCCAGTTTAATTGCGTCCACTGCGCTCTCGATGGATCCGTAGGCAGTAAGCACGATGATCGGAATCTCCGGCATCCGCTCCCGAACCCACCGGATCAGCTCGGGACCGCTCATCCGTGGCATGCGCTCGTCCGTTATGATCAGATCAAAGCTGCGGGCTGCAAGAAGCTGTGTCGCCTCCAGGCCGTCCGCCGCCACAGTAACCGCGTAGTCCTTCCCCAGAGAGCCGCTCAAGAGTTGGCGCTGCCCAGGCTCATCATCAACAATCAGTATCGAGTGCATGATCTAACCGTTGGTGTCAGGTCTTAAAAACTTCATTTTTTCAACTCCGATTGCTCTTGCGCCGTCGCCAAATGAGCGAGATGAAATTTTCAAGACCTGACACCACTATCAACGACACAATTCGGGAGGCGCAGCGAGCACCGCGCCCCACCCTGAGGGCGATTTTCGAGTTTCAGGGTGCCGCCGAGCTTCTCCATGATCTGCCGGGATATGGCCAAACCGAGCCCGGTCCCCTGAATCTTGCTGGTTGCGAACGGTTGAAACAATTCCTCCGGATCCCGAATCCCTAATCCGTCTCCCGAGTCATCGACTTCCAGAGTCAACTCGCGCGTTCCGTCCTTCCTTGCCACTTGAACGGCAACTGCACTTCCTGGTGGCGCTGCCTCCATCGCATTCAGAAAAATGTTCAGCAGGACCTGGCGCATCCCAGTCTCATCCGATTCAATCACCAGGGACTTCTCACCCGATGCGATCCGGAAGGTTATCCCGGCTGAATCGAACTTCGGCTGCAGCATGTTCCCGACACTGCTGACCAGATCCAGGAGGTCGAAGCGGCTGAGGTGCGGCTGAGGTGGACGCGCGAACATGAGCAGATCCGCAACCAGCTTTTCCAGGCGTTCGGCTTCGCGCACGA
This sequence comes from Acidobacteriota bacterium, assembly GCA_035631775.1. Lineage (GTDB taxonomy): Bacteria > Acidobacteriota > UBA6911 > UBA6911 > UBA6911 > DASQID01. Next base: position 3,366 of record DASQID010000215.1, on the reverse strand, counting down.
TCGTTTTGAGCGACTCTTGAGCACGATGATCGTCGGACAGATCCTCCTGGGCGAGTTGAGTCAGTCCCTTCATCGCCCCGAGCGGATTCCTGATCTCGTGAGCCAGTGTGGCAGCCATGGTGCCGAGGGCACGGAGGTGGCGCTCAGATTCTTCTCGCGCCTTGAGTCGAAGAAAACGACCCAGCGTGTGCAGCGCGAAATAAGCGAGCGCCGCCAGCGTCGAGATAGCGGCGGCTGCAATCACGATCTGCGCCACGGCCTGGCGCCGGATGAAGTCGGCTGTGGAAGTCTTCAGCCCGAGCCGCAGTCGCCAGCCGGCAGGCTGGTGCATGATGGGACCCATGCCTTGCCGACCCTGCATCAAGGGAAGGTCCAAGACGAAGATCTCGACTCCGCCGAAACTCGAAAATCCTGCCTCCGACGTTGAGATGGCATCGGGTGGCCCTCCTCTGGAGGCCAGAATCCGTCGCGATGCGTCGGTCAGTGCGATGAACTGGATGGAATCTTGGTAATTCTGAGCAAATTCGTCGAACAGTTCCTGCCAGATGAGGGGATTGTTCCGTCTGCCCGGACCGCGCGTTTCCATTTCGATCGCGGAGGCGATCTCGTGGCCGCGGTTGAGCAGGTACTCGGCACGCAATCGTGAGAGGGTGATATAACTGTAGCCCGCGCTCACCGCTAAGGCCAGACACACCACGGAGACCGCGGCGAGAAAGGCACCCGTCGGAAGTCTGCGCAATCCTTCTTCCCTGGTACTACTCTTGTTCGAATTCTCACGTTTCAGCAACAGACAGGTCCTATCCTCGCCTCTTGGCGGGAGCTCTTCCTGGAAGCGCGCCGCGAAAACGGGTGGAAGCGAAGAAACGCAAGATTCGCTTCTCTGTGTCATGACTCACGGGCTCGCAGGAAATCATAGTCCGGGCGGCCGGTCTTCCCGTAAATCCATCGAAACACCGCGTCCTCGCGCTCCTCGTCCGGCCGCTTTCGACTGCGCAGGTCTTGAAGATTTCTGCTCATAATCTGATGGACTTCCTCCATCAGCCGGTGCTTGTCGGATTTGACATAGGGCGACAGATCGAGGGGCTCACCAATCTTGATTCGAATGATGACGCCTGGATTAACCTGAAGCGTTTTCGGCATGATGACACGGTAGCTACCCTCAAGAGAAATAGGGATGAGAGAAACTCCGGTGCGGAGTGCGAGTGCAAACGCCCCGCTGTGAAAACTGCCGAGGTCACCGGTCTTGCTTCGGGTCCCCTCCGGAAATGCGATGGCGTTGACACCACCCTGAATGATTCTTGCCGCCTCGATTATGCTTCTCGCTGCTTCGCGCGGATTGTCGCGGTCGATCGGAATGTAGCCCGAACGTGTCATGTGCCAACCCATGAAGGGCACGTTGAATAACGATTTCTTGGCAATCCAGCGGAACTGTATCGGCAGGTTTGCGGACAGGGAGAGGATGTCATGAAGTCCGCTGTGATTCGCGACGAAAATCTGGGGGCGCGTGTGATTGATGTTACCCAACCCATCAATCACCACTCGTGCCCGGCTGAGCCAGAGGTTATCCTTGGACCATCGGCACATGCAGAAATGCTGCAGTCTGCCGCTCCTCGTGAACAGGCTGGCGAAGATGGACACCGTTGCCCAGAGCGCCGTGCTCAGTCCGCACCCCGTCCAGCACCAGATAGTGTAAATCTTGGCTTTCAGCCTCTCCATGCACCAAATCTAGCACAAAAACAGCGGGCAGTAGGCAGATGGCAGCAGGCAGAAGGCTGTAGGCAGCAGGCAAATGGCAATTACTGCCTGCCTGCTCCTGGCTTCCTGCTGCCGTCTGCCTGCTGCGTGCCTCTCGACCGCCAGAAGAAATACACCGGTACGCCCGTAAGGACGATGATCAAACCGGGCCAGGTGAATTTCGGCTTCACCCAGAGCAGGTCCACCATGACGATTGCGGCCAGCAACACATAAGCCGCCGGCAATACAGGATAGCCGAAGGCCTTGTAGGGTCGTTCCAGATCGGGACGTTTTTTCCTCAAAACGAACAGTCCACTCACGGTCAGCACGTAAAACAGAAGCGCCGCAAAAATTACATAATCGAGAAGGTCGCTGTAGGTGCCGCTCAAGGCGAGCAAGGCTGCCCAGACGGCCTGGATGCACAGTGAGAACACCGGAGTGTGGGTCCTGGGCGAGACCTCCGCCACCCGCTTGAAAAACAGGCCGTCTCCGGCCATGGCGTAGTAGACGCGCGCGCCCGCGAGGATCAAGCCGTTGGTACATCCGAAGGTGGAGACCAAGATTGCTAGGTTGATGAAAGTCAATCCCCAGGGGCCCATCAGACCCTGTGCCGCGAGCGTCCCCACGCGATCTTCCGGCGCGGAAGCGATGGCGGCCAACGGCAGGATCCGAAGGTACACAACGTTGGTGACGAAATAGATGAGCGACACGACGCCCGTCCCGAGAAAGAGCGAGAGCGGCAGATTCCGTTTTGGATTGACAACCTCACTGCCGGTGAATGTGACGTTGTTCCAGGCATCGGAAGAAAAGAGAGAGCCGACCAGGGAGGCACCCAGGATCGAGAGCACGGCCAGGTTTATGCTCCCGGGGAAAAGCGTGCCGAAGTTAATCTGCACTGCCTCGGCCTTGGCCGGGAGAATAAAGCCCATCACTATCAGCACCAGCAATCCGCCCACCTTCGCCACGGTGAATATGTTCTGGACTGCAGCTCCCTCGCGCAAGCCCTTGCAGTTCACGGCCGTCAGCAGGCCAATCACGGCAATGGCAACAAACTGCTGGCTGGAGAGGCTGTAGCCGAAGGGAAGCGGCACAAGGATCCTCGAGACGGAAACCCAGGGTAAGAATAGCCCGAGGAATTTTGCGAAGGCGACGACGACCGCTGCAATGGTTCCGGTCTGAATGACCAGGAATAGAGTCCAGCCATAAAGAAAACCGAACAGGGGTCCGAAAGCCTCACGCAGGAAGACGTATTGCCCACCCGCCCGTGGCATCGCTGCAGCCAGTTCGCCGTAGCTGAGGGCGGCGAGCACTGTCATCACGCCCGAAATCAACCAAGCGAGGAGAAGCAGTCCGGGAGACTTGAGTTCGCGGGACATGTTGGCCGAGACGATGAATATCCCCGAGCCGATCATGCTTCCTATGATGATGGTTGTCGCGTCGAAGAGCTTCAGCCCTTGCACCAGTTGGGTTCCGCCAGGAGTCTGCGCTGCGGACTTGATCTCGCCTTCCATAGACATGCCTTTCAGGGAAACGCCTCGAAGATTCGCGCATTATACCTAAATCGGGGACGTCCCACCCGTCCACCCTCATGTGGGTCCGGGCTTTCAGCCCGGACCCACAGGCGAACAGCGC
>DASQID010000214.1:0-3836 GCA_035631775.1 Acidobacteriota bacterium | reverse complement strand
GGCGACCCCGCGCTGGTCTGAGGGCCGGCGTCACAGGTGGCTTTCTTTCGTGCCAATTGCACAGTTGATTCTGCGCGGATCCTATGTGTTTCCGTAACCTGAAGCGGCTCCTTCAAAGGGCCACTCGCGACGCATGCGTGCGCGGACAAAAAAGACAATTGATCCCAATGCAAAGACTACCGCTGCGAAAACCAGGGCCTTCCTTGACGAAGTCCCCAGGATGTAAAGCCAGCCGAAGATGGAAATGATTCCCGGCAGAGGATAAAGCCACATTCGGAAGGGCCTGTTGAGATCCGGCTCGCGTATCCGAAGCACGAAAAGGCCGATCGCCTGGGGTAAGTACTGCACCAGGACGCGTGTCGCGACCAGGCTGCCTATCACTTCCGGCAGGTGGCCAAGACTGAACAGGGAGGCAATCAAGCCCAGGGTCACCAGCGAAATGTGTGGGAAATTTCCGACAGGGTGCAGGCGTGCGAACACTTTGAAAAAATTGCCATCCGCCGCGGCTGCGTACGGGATTCTAGAATAGCCCAGCAGGAGGGAAAATACCGAGGAAAACGCAATCCACAGCATCAGGAGGGTCATCAGGCTTGCAGCGCCCGTGCCCTGGAGACGCTCTATGTAAGTTGAGGCGATGAAGGTGCTTTTTTCAGCCTCCCGCCACGGCACCACGCTGAGGATGGATGCGCTCATCATGACGTACAAAGCCGCTACGGCGGCTATCGAGAACAGTATGGCGCGAGGAATCACACGCTCGGGACGGCGAATCTCCTCACCCAAATAGCAGACATTGTAGTAACCGAAATAATCATAGAGGGCGTACAGCGTGGCATGTCCCAAACCGGCCCAAAATACCCAACTCAACCTGAATGCGTCCGGCGTGAAATCGAACAGCCGTGTCATGCTCAGCCGCGGCAATCCGGATCCTATGACCCAGAAGCAACCGACCAGCACTCCGCTCAGGAGCACAACCGACAGCTTTCCCAACGCACTGATCTTTCGATAAAGAAGCACAATGAGAATCAGGGGCACGGCGGAGGCCAGAATCCTCACGCCCAGAGGTGACAATCCCGGCAGAAGAAAGTGAAAGTAGTTGGCGAAGCCGATGCTGCCGCTGGCCACCGATAGGGGCGCGGAGAACATGATTTGCCAGACAATCAGGAACGAGAACCAGCGCCCCAGCTTCGCGGGGCCGAAAGCCGCCCGCAGGTAGTGATAGCTGCCGCCCGCCTTGGGCATGGCAGCACCCAACTCAGCCCAGACCAGGCCGTCGCAGAACGCCAGCAGGGCACCGATAAACCAGCCGATCATGGCCTGAGGCCCACCCATGGTCGAGAGAAACAACGGGATGGTGATGAAGGGACCAATCCCGATCATGTCCGTGATTGCCAAAGCAGTCGCTTGCAACAGTCCGAGTTCGCGCCGAAGTCCGGGTTTACCATATTTGATCGTCACTGATCACCGTTCATGGTTGTGGGCGATCATAATAACAAAAAAGCGGCTGAAAGCGGCCCGAAGTCGCAAAAGGCGTTGCCACGCCGTTCCGTACCCACTATCCTCAATGCTCGTCAGAAATCATGCTTGCCTCACTTGTTTTGATCGGATATGCAGTCCTGCTTCTTGCTGTGGGCATCGCGGCCTCGCGAAGCGTCCGCGGATCACTCCACTTCTATGTCGGAGGCCGGGCCTTGGGCCCGGGATTCGTCTTTTCCACCTTGCTCGCAGCAAACATCGGGGCCGGCTCCACCGTGGGAGCGACGGGTCTCGCCTATCGCGACGGACTTTCGGCATGGTGGTGGGTTGGATCGGCCGGGATCGGTTCGATGATTCTGGCGTGGACAATCGGTCCCAGGATCTGGAGAATCGCCCAAAACCAAAATCTCTACACGCTCGGCGACTATCTCGAGCTCCGCTTCAACCGGAGCGTCCGGGGTCTCGCTGCCGCACTGATCTGGCTCGGCTCGCTTTCCATCCTTGCAGGCCAGTTCATGGCCGTTGCATGGATCCTGAATGTTACGCTCGGATTGGGCAAACCTCTCGGCTGCCTGGTTGCGGCGATCATCACGACCACCTACTTTGCGGCCGGAGGACTTCACTCCTCCGCGCGCGTTAACGTCGTGCAGTTGGCCGTCAAACTCGCGGGATTTGTCCTGGCGATAGCCTTCCTGTGGTATGCGGGCCGCGGGTCTGAGTGGCTTCACGCGGCGGGCGCAAGTCGGGAAGCAAGTGCGGCAGCATATCTGGATCCGTTTGGCATTGGTGCGACGGCTATCCTGCGCTACGTCTTGCTTCTTGCTCCCTCGTTTATTGTCTCACCCGGCATACTGCAGAAGGTGTTTGGTGCGCGCGATCTCCGGGCCGTCCGCGTCGGCGTAAGCTTGAATGCAGCAGCCCTGCTGGCATTCGCGGCCATACCCGCCCTGATGGGAGCAATTGCCCGCGGCCAGTTCCCGCAGCTCGTAAACGCCGAGTTTGCACTCCCGACCCTGCTGCTAAAGTCCCTACCCCTGTGGCTGGGCGGATTGCTGCTCGGAGCTGTTCTGTCCGCCGAACTAAGCGCGGGCGATGCAGTTTTGTTTATGCTGACCACATCGCTCGGCAAGGACCTCTATCAGGCCTGTTTTCGCCCCGAAGCTGACGATCGGCAGCTGATGCGCGTCACCCGCGCCACGGCGGTAATATGCGGGACATTCGGGGCCTTGCTCGGGATCGTTCTGCCGTCGGTGATTTCGGCCCTGACGGTTTTTTATACGCTGCTGACAGCCGCACTCCTATTGCCTCTGGTTGCGGGGCTGTATACGAAGCGAATTTCCGGACACGCGGCGCTCGCAACCATGATCGTCTCGGTCGCAACAACATTTGGTGCGGAGCTGGCAACCAACGGGCGAGGCCCGTGGGACATTCCTTCTTTGGTCCTTGGAACGGCTGCAGCTGCCGCGGCTATGTCACTGGTGACAGTGCTGGAATCGGGAAGACCTCATCGTCCCATCAAATGACGGTCGGCAATAGACGGTAGGCTTCTCGTGGTCCTTCTTCAGACGTATCAGTGGACATAGGGCCACGTGGCTAGCGTTTCTTACGCCTGGACCACTGGTGGACAGCGATGGCGATCGCAAGTGCGCCCAGCAGTACCCAGATGACACCGCCTCTGTGACTCTCAATCTCTTCCAACGTCTGCTTCCACCTGTCCCCGACGAAGTAGCCAACGGACATGAAAGTCGCAACCCACAGGCAGGCGCCGGAGTACGCAAACAGACCGAAGACAAGCGGCCTGAGCTTTGAGGTCCCCGCCGCAATCGCCGTCAGATGCCGGACTCCTGGAATAAAATATCCGAACAGCAGCCCCCAGGTGCCGACTCGTGAAAACCAGTCGTGCACACGATCCATGCGCTCTTGCGTGATATGGAACGTGCGCCCGTACTTTCGAATCACCAGGAAACCGAGGCTGCGCCCCAGCGCGTAACTGATCGAAATACCGCAACAGCTGCCCAACAAGGCCGAGAGGAATGTCGGGACGGGGTACAGTCTATTCTGGTAAACCAGAAAGCCTGCAAACGTCAGCAGGGTTTCGTCGGGAATCGGAAGTCCGACAATGCCCAGAATTAGGAGGGAGAACAGGCCGAAGTATCCATATTGACCGATCCAGTGGGCTATGCTTTCCATGCTGTCTCGCGGAGGCCGGCATCTTGCACCGGTCCTTAGGGCTGGCGCAAGAATAAATTCACATTTTGGCGCGAGCACCGTCGCGCCTCCGGCGCTCCTGGGGCGGGCAGATGCGAGGCGCCGCGACGCAGGCGATATCGGTGTATACCGTCGAGGAGCGGCAACGAAGCAGA
>DASQID010000213.1:0-13349 GCA_035631775.1 Acidobacteriota bacterium | reverse complement strand
AATTCGAACGCCGCCTTTGATCTTGATGCGCACACGAGTTCCGGTCACATCACTGTCAATCATCCCTTGACCGTGACGGGTACCGTCAGCGCAAAAAGCATGCGGGGCAAGGTTCGAGGCGGTGGATCGTTGCTAAGCCTGAGCACCAGTTCGGGAGACATAAGGATAGAGTAACAGTTGCGAGCAAGCCACACCTCATGTTGCGATTCCAGGTGGCTGCCGGGGCGAGCAGGCGCGGTGACTCTGGAAGTCGGATCCTCTTAATGCAACATGGCTGCAGCGGAGGCCCGGCTCTCAAGGTACTTGTTGCGAGTGCAACAGTTATCGTGTCCGTGGGGACTCGAAAACGATTGATTTTTTAAGCTATGGAGTGTATAGTAGTTGCCATCTTGATCAGGTTTTTGTACTTCGTTCGAAAAAAAGGCGGCTGCAAACTCCTGGGTAGGGGCGAGCAGCCACTTTTGCTTTAGGCGCTCCCCGAGGCTAGCGAATGGTTACGAAAACTGGTTTGCAAGAGTAGGTTTGAACAATTAACACCCTCGCCTCTGGCGAGGTTAGCATCAAAGAAGAGGACAAATGAAAGAACAGGGTACAGTGAAGTGGTTTAACAATGAGAAGGGCTACGGTTTCATCCGGCGCGCTTCCGGTGATGATGTTTTCGTTCACCATTCTGCTATTCAGGCTACTGGGTTCAAATCGCTGAATGAAGGCGACCAGGTTGAATTCAATGTGGCCAAGGGACCCAAGGGGTACCAAGCCCAGGATGTGGTAAAGCTGTAAGCAGGAAACTGTGCGAGGAGGAGGTTCCGGGACAACCGGAACCTCCAAGGCAAGACCCACCGTTACAAATCCCGATCCGATGCAAGCTCCCCAAACCGGCCAGAGGGCATACGTGTGCCCTCCCCTGGCCGGTTATCGGGATTTACGGCTGACGATTTACGATTGCCTCACCGCCTTTTTCAATCGTCAGTCGTGAATCGTCAATCGTAAATCGCTGCTCTTGACGGTATGATTTTTGGCATGAAAGTCGCACTTGCCCGGCGCCCCTTCCGCGAAGAAGTTGAACTCTCGATTCTCGGCCTCGGCGGTATGGTGCTGGTCGGCATGGAACAAAACGGTGCAAACACGCTTGTGAGCGAAACGATCGACCGCGGCGTCAACTATTTTGACGTTGCTCCGTTCTATGGAGAAGGCGAGGCGGAGTTAAAGCTGGGCGAAGCGCTCGCTCCCTACCGAAGCAAGGTGTTCCTGGCCTGCAAGACATTGCAGCGTACTGCAGATGGTGCCCGGAGCGAATTGGAGAGATCGCTTCAGCGCCTCCGCACCGATCATATTGATCTTTACCAGTTCCATGCTGTTGTTGAACTGGAGGAGGTTAAACAGATCTTTTCACCAGGCGGCGCAGTGGAGGCCTTCAATAATGCGCGCAGGGAAGGGAAGATCCGGTTCATCGGGTTCTCCGCCCATTCAGTCGAAGCAGCCCTAGCAATGCTGGAACAGTTCAGTTTCGACTCCGTGCTCTTTCCGGTTAATTACATCTGCTATGCACAAGGTCATTTTGGTCCCCAGGTTCTTCAGAAAGCCAAACGATTGGGTGTCGCCCGGCTCGCCCTGAAATCGATGGCCTATGGCCGGAAACGCGGAAGGGAGGATGGGAGATTTCCCAACTGCTGGTATCGGCCGATTGAGGACAGGGCACTTGCGCGCGAGGCGCTCCGCTTCACACTCTCTGAAGATGTCACGGCGGCGATACCGCCCGGTGACGAGAGACTCTTCCGAATGGCCCTGGCTCTTGCCGCTGATCTCCCGCCCCTCACCCCGGCCGAGCGTACGCTCTTGCTCAAGAGCACTCGGGGTCTGTCACCCCTTCTTCGCCGATGACCGATAACAACTGAATTCTGAACATCCAGTCGGCCAATTTCATTCAATTGAGGAAACCACCGTCTTTGGCGGTGCGACTCGCCGACCCGCTCTGCGGGAGGAGACTCACTCGTCCTGCGTCGTCAATCGGAACTCGTTGCACGTGCGCGAGTGCGATGGAAGGGGTGTACATACCGGAAATGTTTCGCTGCCGTCAGCGCACCGTAGGAACCGAACCGTACATTCGCATCCTCGACCTGATCAAGCGGGCTATCTTCCTCGTCCTCCCCATGGAAGACTTTGAGCAGACGGTATGTGGTGCTTCGCTGGGCAGGAATCCGATTCAAGTCGAGGATCCAACGGCGGAGTTCGCGCGGCGCCACCAATTGCCCGTACTGCGCACCTGCTGCGGTGGAGATGCTCTCATTCATCAGGGTTCCCCCGAGATCGTTGGCGCCCAACGTCAGCAGGTGCTGAGCCATCTTCGGTCCCTCTTTGACCCAGGATGCCTGGATGTTCCTGAAGGTCGCGCCGAGCATGATGCGAGCAAGGGCGTGCAATTTGACCACTTCCGTTCCCGTTGCGCCGCGGCGCACCCCGTGCACCAGCCCGCGCAGGTACAAAGGAGCCTCCTGGTAGACAAATGATAACGGCACAAACTCGGTAAAGCCGTGCGTTTCTTTTTGAATGTCGCGCAGGAGATTCAGGTGCTTTACCCAGTGGAGCGGGGTCTCAATGTGCCCGAACATGATCGTCGACGTTGTAGGAATGCCCAGACTGTGTGCGGAGGTTATCACCTCCACCCACTGGCGCACGGTGATTCGTCCCGGAGCGATGGCATCCCGGATTTCCTGATCAAGGATTTCGGCAGATGTCCCCGGAAGTGTTCCCAGACCGGCATCCTTCAGCTCTTTCAGATATTGAACAACCGGTACGCCTTCGCGGAGTGCCCCGTAGGCGATTTCCTCGGGTGAGAACGCATGGATATGCAGATCGGGCAGCGCTCGCTTCACGGAGCGCGTCAGATCAATGTAGAGCCTGCCGTCCATTTTAGGGGGCAATCCGGCCTGCATGCATATTTCTGTCGCCCCCATATCGACCGCCTCCTGTGCGCGCCGGATGATTTCCTCCGTGGGCAGGAAGTACGCCTGCTCGGCGCGATGTTCGCGGCTGAAGGCACAAAAGGAGCAGTGCTTGATGCAGACGTTTGTGAAGTTGATGTTCCTGTTGACCACATAGCTGACTACCTCGCCGGCCTGTCGCCGTCTCAGCTCATCGGCAGCGATCAGGGTCGAGTGCAGGGCCAAGCCATTGGTTTCGCAGAGGCGAAGGCCGTCCTGCCAGGAGACCTCCTCTCCACCCAAAGCACGGCGCAGGATCAGCCCGACCTGCGGATCGATTTGTTCAAGAAGTGTATTGACCTCAGGTGCATCCATCGCTGTGGCCCTCATGAAAGCCGTGCTGCGGCGCTCGCCTCGTGAGATTTGCCGATTCTCTCCAGCATTTCACTGGCACGATTTCGCAAGTCCGGGCTCAGGAATCCAGGCCGGTCGATATACTCCGCATACACCGCGAGCCTCTCCCTGAGCTGAAACGCCTCCTCGCGGCATGTCTGCTCGAGCTGCCGGACTTGCGGCCAGGCCGCCTCAGGATTTATATAGTCCTTGCTTACGGGTGAGATTCCCCCCCAATCGTTGATTCCGGCGCGCAGCAGCAGTCGGTGATCTTCGGGGTTAAGGTTTGGAGGCGCCTGGATGTTCATCTCACCTCCAAGAACGAGGCGAGCGGTCGCAACGGTTCGGGCCATCTCAAAGCCATCCGGTTCGGGGAAACCGGCCATGCCCGTGTCCGGTTTCGCACGGAAATTCTGGATGATCACTTCTTGAATGTGACCGTATGTCTGATGGATTTCCCGAATGGCAATGAGACTGTCCACCCGTTCCTTTCTCGTTTCACCGATCCCCACCAGTATGCCGGTGGTAAAAGGCAATGCCAGCTCCCCGGCCTCGCGCAGCATGCCGATGCGCACTTCCGGATCTTTGTCCGGCGCGGCGCCATGAGCCATCCCCTTCCAGCGGAGCCTGGGGCTGACGTTCTCCAGCATCAAGCCGAGGCTGGCGTTTACGCTCTTCAGGAGTCTCATCTCGCCGTAGCTGAGTACACCCGCATTGGTGTGGGGCAGCAACCCGCGTGCCAGTGCCATCTCACAGGCTTGATAGACATATTCCGTCGTTGTATTGCAGCCCAGGCGGGCCAGGGTTTCGCGATATTCCGGGTAAACTCTCTCGGGTTTGTCCCCCAGGCACATGAGGGCCTCCTTGCAGCCCTGCTCATGTCCCCGCTGCAGCCATTCTTCAATCTCCTGCGGCGTCATTGTCCACGCGCCGGGATCTCCGGGATTTTTCCGAAAGGTGCAGTATGAACACCGATCACGGCACAGGTTTGTAATTGGAAGGAAGACTTTGCGGGAATAGGTAACGGTGCGGCCCTTGTGCCGGTCTCGAAGTGCTCCCGCAGCACTGAGTAGCACAGGCATGTCACTTTCGGGACAGCCCATAAGGAGGGCGCCCTCATCCGCAGAGATCGCGTTACCAGCGTGTGCCTTTTCGAGAATTCCCTCAATAGACGAACGCATGTTCCGACTTAGATTGCAGATTGCATTTCACGATTTGCAGTTTTTCAAATGCCTGACCTTAGGCTCTGTCAATGAATAACGTCTACACTTTCTGCTGGCGCGAGCGCCGAGCCATAGCCGGGGAGCGTGCAAGAAAGCCAGCGGGCCTGCGGGCTGCAGCCCGAAGGGGCGCGGCGGCACTCGCGCCAAAGTGCAAACGTTATTCATTGACGGACCCTTAAACAAGATTGAGTTCGTGGCCGACCTTGCTGAACTTCTCGACGCCGTAATCCAAATCCTGCTCGGAGTGGGTCGCGGAGATCATCACACGGATGCGAGCCTTGCCCAGCGGCACCGTGGGATACCCGATAGCCATCGCGAACACGCCTTCTTCAAACAGGCGCTGGCTGAATTTCTGTGCGGTCTTAGCCTCTCCAAGCATTATCGGAGTAATGGGAGTATCACTCTTTCCCGTGTCAAACCCGGCCGCGCGTATCTTTTCTTTAAAATAGCGGGTGTTGCTCCAGAGTTTCCTGACGAGATCGTCAGAAGCCTGGAGAACGTCGACCGCGGCGCTGCAAGCCGCCACATCTGCGGGTGTCAGAGCGCTGGAGAAAAGGAAAGGTCTTCCCTTCTGGCGGAGGTGTTCGATAATGATCTTCCGCCCGGCGACGAATCCTCCCACGACCCCCAACGCTTTTGAAAGCGTCCCGATCTCCACGTCCACTCGCCCATGCATGCGGAAGTGATCAACGGCGCCCCGGCCACCCTCCCCCAGAACTCCCTCGCCGTGGGCGTCGTCCACCATGATCATGGCGTTGAAGCGTTCGCTCAGTTCCACGAGTCTGGGAAGCGGAGCGATGTCTCCATCCATGGAGAAGACGCCGTCGGTGATGATCAAGGCACGGCGATCGCTGCCGGGAGCGAAGTGTTCAGCGAGCTTTTGTTCCAACGATGCGGGATTGCAGTGCTCGAAGCGGATTATCGGCGCGCCCGAGAGCCTGCATCCATCGATGATCGACGCGTGATTCAGCTCGTCCGAAAAGATCAGGTCATCCTTGCCGACCAGCGCCGGGATGGTTGCCACATTGCAGTTGAATCCGGACTGATAGGAAATTGCAGCCTCTACCCTCTTGAAGCGTGCCAGCTTTTCTTCCAACTCCAGATGCAGCACGGTCGTGCCTGCAATGGTGCGCACGGCCGCCGGCCCGACTCCGAACTGGTCAACAGCCTTATGCGCGGCCTCCTTCAGATGCGGATGATTGGCCAGTCCCAGGTAGTTGTTGGAACACAAATTCAGCACTTGCTTCCCGTCAACCGTGAGCCACGCCCCTTGCGGCGAACTGATAGTGCGAATGTTGAGGAGCAGGCCTTCGCGTTCCAGGTGTGACCGCTCTTCGATTATGAACTGCAGCTTGCTGGCGGATGTTGTCGAACGAGTCTGACTCATGGCTCTCACCCCCTGTGGACGGCGAGTCTATCACATGCAGCAGGCAGCATGGCGCGTCCTCTCTCAGGCACATCGATTGAGTATGAAGACTCTGCCAGCTGCCTGCTTGTTTACGGTCAGCCGGCTATTTCTTCCGGGGAAAATCCTGGTTCAGCATGGCGATCAGATTCTTCGCAGGAGCGGGCACGGGCACATTCTGCTCGACAATGTCTTTGTTCTCCAGGGGCCTGCCATAAAGTTCTCTGTTATCCGACAGATCCTGGCGCAGCGTCGCACCCTGCAGCGATATGCCTGCGAAAACTCCGTGAGAGCGCGACCAGGAGAGAATCTCGGCCCTCATGAGAGCATCCGTGTCGGCGTTTGCGGTCCTGCCAACCGGGCCCGCCGCGATAGTTGCATCGGCACCCAGAGTGAAGCGGCTCGAGAGCAACTTCTTTGCTCCGCTCTCGTTCATCACCGCCAAAACGACATCGACCTCGGCTCCGCCAATCTGAAAACCGAAGCTGCCGCCTTCAATCCGTATTGTACCCGGGGCAGTCCAGCCAACTCCGTCCTTCTTGCGGCATGACATATACCCTTTGCCGTACTTGGCTCCGACAATGAAGGCGCCCTTTTTCATGCTGGGGACGACGACGATGCATTGCGCTTTGTCAAGGAGGTCGTGTGGGATTCCTTTGTCGGGAGTCTCCAGGATCTCCTTCAGCGTTGTGACTGTATTCTCCAACCTTTCCTCATTGTCGCTCGCGGCAAACATCGTCTCTGTGCAGAAGAACATGCCTAGCGACAACGCACATAATCCGATGTGAATTCGTGATTTCCTCATTTCGTTACACCTGCCTTAAATGGGATTTTCTACTGCAATACGGGGGAGTTTTTTGAGGCAATTCGAACAGATGCCATACCGAATTATTATACCACGCAGAAATCCCTTGCCCAGCTTCGTTCCTCGGTGTGCGAGCAATGCCGCTGAAATTCTTCTGCAGGCTGCGAATGAATGTGGTCACTTCAGCGACTGAAGATAAGCAACGATCGCCTCTGCGTCATCGGATGACATGTGGTAGCGATGCATGGGCTTGCGCACGGGGTTGCCCTGAGGGCCCAGTCCCTTCTCCAGAACCTGAAGTGCCTGCTCTCTGGTGAGACTTCCAAGTCCGGCAATCGGGGGCGCCGCATAGGCCCAGTTTGACACCGGACGGACGGGCTGAAACCAGACCGGTGCTCCTTTTAGCCACCTGGACAGATCCAGCTCACCCTGAACGTTACGTGGGGTGTGGCACTCTCCGCACTGTCCCACCTCTTCGACGAGATATCGGCCGCGCTCGATCTCGTCGCCTTTCAGGTCAGCCATCGAGACGGTGGACATGACCACGACGGGCGCGAGTAACAGAAAGATTTTCATCGCTGCGTATTTTGTCATGTGTATCTACTCCCTCATCCAGTGTGGCATCTCGTCGCGCCACGAAGGTACGATACGGGAACACCCGACCAAAATGATACGTGAACTGCCTTTTGCGGGGAAGATCGACCGGTCACAAACATATTTCCTATTTTTTTGACAACTCGTTAGCCGCGGCATATACTTTTCCGCAGTCGCCCTCTTGGGTGGGCGGCAATCAAAGAAGCTAGAGCAGTTTATGCGGCATTTTGAAAGTTAATGCGGAGCTATTCTGTGCGCCAATCCTCTTCTGATTCGGCGCGCCTGACTGAATGACACTGCCTTCTCGGATAGTGCCGGATCGGTTCCCCTCATCAGGCAAAAGAACAGTCCATAGCGTTCACCGATGGCCCAGATTTTTCATCGGAGTACCAACACGATCGCCAGGGTGACCATCTTTGGCGGCATATTCATCCTGGCCTTACTGAGCTGGGTGTGGGCCGAACTCTATCGTTCGGACTACTCCACCGAGGTGAACGTGGTTCGGGACCAACCCGTTCCCTTCAGCCACAAACACCATGTCTCCGACGACGGCATCGACTGTCGCTATTGCCATACAACCGTGGAAACGTCCAAGTTCGCGGGCATACCGGGGACGGACACCTGCATGACCTGTCATTCGGAGATCTGGGCAGACAGCCCGATGCTCCAGCCGGTGCGCGACAGTTACCAGACCGGCAAGTCGATCGAATGGGCGCGGGTTCATGTGCTGCCCGATTATGTTTTTTTTGACCACAGCATACACGTGAGCAAGGGGATCGGCTGTTCTACGTGTCATGGACGAGTGGATCAAATGCCGCTCACGTGGAGTGTGAATACCCTTTTCATGGGCTGGTGCCTGGACTGTCATCGCACGCCGGCCCTTTTCGTGCGGCCGCGCGATCAGGTCTTCAACATGTCCTGGGTGCCGCCCGCGGACCAGCCGATTCAAGGCGAGAAACTGGTCAAAGAATACAAGATAAAAAGCCAGACCGATTGCTGGACCTGCCACAGATGAAAAATACCGACGAGAGCGGGCTGGATTTGATTCGAGAGCGGTTGCGGGGCGCGCGTGGACAGGAATACTGGCGCAGCCTCGATGAGCTTGCGGACACGAAGGAGTTCAGGCGCTTTCTGCATAACGAGTTCCCCGGACTTGCCGGAAGCTGGTCGGGACTCATCAACCGGCGCGACGCGCTCAGGCTGATGGGTGCGTCCCTGGCGCTGGCCGGCCTGAGCGGATGCACGAGCAGACCCGCCGAAAAAATCGTTCCCTACGTCCACCCTCCGACGGAGTTCGTTCCCGGTAAGCCCCTCTATTACGCCACAGCGATGGTCCTTGGTGGATACGCAAAGGGTTTGCTCGCGGAGAGCCACATGGGCCGTCCTACCAAGGTCGAAGGGAATCCGCGGCATCCTGCCAGCCTCGGTGCGACGGAAGCTTTGTCGCAGGCCTCGGTACTTTCCTTATACGATCCGGACAGGGCGCAAGCGGTGACCCGGAACGGGCGGATCACAGGATGGCTTTCCTTTCTCACAGCCATGAGCGAGCGGGCCGAAGCGCAGCACCTGAGCAAAGGGAAGGGATTCCGGATACTCACGGAAACGGTGACTTCGCCGACCCTGGCCCACCAGATCCGAACACTGCTCGAGGCCTTTCCAGCCGCGAAATGGCACCAGTACGAACCGGTAGGCGGCAACAGTGCTCGAATTGGAAGCAGGCTGGCCTTCGGCGAGTCTGTAAACACATGCTACCGGGTGGATCAGGCGGATGTCATTCTCGCGCTGGATGCGGACTTCCTCTGCTCCGGGCCCGCCCACCTTCGTTATGCGCGGGACTGGGCGGGGCGGCGCCGTGCGCACGGCGGACGAGAGCGGATGAACCGGCTGTATGTAGTTGAAACCATGCCATCCGGCACCGGTGCTGTCGCCGAGCATCGCCTGCCGCTGCGTCCCAGTGACATGGAGGCCTTTGCGCACGCGGTCGCAAAGGAGGTCGGTGTTGCCGTGCACGCTCCGGGATCCTCCGTTCCCGAAGCCTGGACGGCCGCACTGGTGCACGACCTACGGCAACACCGGGGATCGAGCCTGGTGATTGCGGGCGAATTTCAATCCCCAGCCATGCATGCCCTGGCCCACGCCATGAACCAGGCGCTCGGCAACGTGGGGAACACCGTGTTCTATACGGATCCCGTGGAAGCCCGTCCCGTCGATCAGATCCAGTCGTTGCGCGAACTGGTGGATGAGATGAAGGCGGGATCCGTGGACCTGCTTCTGATTCTGGGCGGCAATCCCATGTTCAGCGCACCGGCAGACATCGATTTCGCGGCCGGGTTGAACAGGGTGGAAACACGGGTCCATCAGAGCCTGCACTTCGACGAGACCTCGAGACTTTGTAGCTGGCACATCCCGGAGGCGCACTTTCTCGAGACATGGAGCGACGCGCGTGCCTACGACGGGACAACGACGATCATCCAGCCGCTCATCGCGCCACTCTACGAGGGCAAATCCGTTCATGAGCTGCTTTCCATCTTCCTCGATGAACCCAACCGATCGGGCTATGACATCGTACGCGGATATTGGCGGAACGAAATCGCGGGGCGCGACCTCGACGAGTTCTGGCATGCCAGCCTCAATTCAGGCGTGGTGGACGGTTCAGCCCTTCCCGTGAAATCGGTGCAGTTGAAGGAAGACTGGACGACTTCTATTACAGCTATTACAGCCCCGAACGCCTCGGAAATCGAGATCTCGTTCCGTCCGGATCCCAGCATCTTTGACGGGCGCTTCGCCAACAACGGGTGGCTGCAGGAGCTTCCGAAGCCTTTGTCAAAACTGGCTTGGGACAACGCCGCGTTTCTGAGTCCGGCGACGGCTGAACGGCTTGGATTCAATCATCGCGACGTCGTGGAACTGGTGCTCCACGGCCGCTCTGTGGAGGCTCCGGTTTTTGCTCTGCCGGGGCACGCGCCCGACTCGGTGACCGTTCATCTCGGCTTTGGGCGTACGCTTGCCGGAAAGGTCGGGACAGGTGTCGGATTCAATCCGTATTTGCTCCGGACTTCCGAGAATCTGTGGGCCGGCCAGGGGCTCGAATTACATCCCACGCGTAAGCAGATGGTGCTGGCATGCACGGAACTGCATCACTCCATGGAGGGCCGGAACCTGGTTCGGGTCGGCAGCATTGCGGAATTTGAGAAAAATCCGGGATTTGCCCGCGAAATGGGAGAGACGCCCCCATCCGGGGACACACTCTATCCGGGGTTTGATTACTCCCAGGGATATCAGTGGGGCATGGTGGTGAACCTGAACGCCTGTGTAGGCTGCAACGCGTGTGTTGTGGCCTGTGAGGCGGAAAACAACAGCCCGATTGTAGGCAAACAGGAAGTGGCAAACAGCCGCGAGATGCAGTGGCTGAGAATCGATCGGTACTACAGCGGTGACAAGGAAAATCCCTCGACGACGCTTGCGCCCGTGCTCTGCATGCACTGCGAGAATGCTCCTTGCGAGGTTGTCTGTCCTGTACAGGCGACCAACCACAGCTCCGAGGGACTCAATCAGATGGTTTACAACCGCTGCGTCGGGACGCGCTACTGCTCGAACAACTGTCCTTACAAGGTCCGGCGCTTCAACTTCTATCAGTACTCGGACTGGGTGACCCCGAGCCTGAAGCCGATGCGCAATCCCGATGTCAGCGTGCGCGGGCGCGGGGTGATGGAGAAGTGTTCCTACTGCGTCCAGCGCATCCAGGAAGCCAAGATCACGGCGGAGAAGGAGGATCGCCTGGTGCGCGACGGTGAGATTGTCACTGCCTGCCAGCAGGCCTGTCCGACCCAAGCGTTCACGTTCGGCAACATCAACGATCCTGACAGCAGGGTAGCCGCGTTGAAGAGGGATCCTCTGAATTATGGAATGCTGGCGGAGCTGAATGTCCGGCCGCGAACAAGCTACCTGGCCAAGCTTCGCAATCCGAATCGGGAAATCGAGAAGGAATAGCAGGATGGCATCCGAGGTCACTGACAGAACGATAGGCGAACCGCCCGTAATCGGTCCGGGATACACGTACGGGTCGGTCACGGACAAAATCAGCTCTATCGTCCTGACCCAGAAAGCGCCGAGAGCATGGTGGGTGGGCTTCGGCATAGCCTTCGTATTCACCATGCTCTTGTTTGTTGCGATCACATACGTGATCCACACGGGCGTCGGAATCTGGGGAATCAACATTCCAGTCGCCTGGGCCTTTGCCATCACCAATTTTGTCTGGTGGATAGGAATCGGTCATGCGGGCACGTTGATTTCCGCCATCCTGCTGCTCTTGCATCAGCAGTGGCGGACTTCGATCAATCGCTTTGCGGAGGCTATGACGCTCTTCGCCGTTGCCTGCGCCGGCCTGTTCCCGCTCTTGCACCTGGGCCGGCAGTGGCTGTTCTACTGGCTGTTTCCGTTCCCCAACCCGATGGGGATACAGCCGCAATTCCGCAGCCCTCTGGTCTGGGACGTGTTTGCAGTCTCCACCTACGCGACCGTTTCTCTGGTTTTCTGGTTTACAGGGCTGATTCCGGATCTTGGAACGTTGCGCGACAGGTCGCGCAAGTGGTTACTGCGTCATATCTATGGATTCCTCGCCATGGGTTGGCGTGGCTCGGCACGACACTGGCAGCGCTATGAAACCGCATACTTGCTGCTTGCCGGGCTTGCTACCCCCCTTGTCGTCTCCGTCCATACGGTCGTGAGCCTCGACTTCTCGATTGCCATCCTCCCCGGATGGCACAGCGCGATCTTCCCTCCCTACTTCGTTGCGGGGGCCATATTCTCCGGGTTTGCCATGGTCTTGACTCTCGCAATTCCCATCCGCGCACTCTACGGGCTGGAGGACTTCATCACCGCGCGTCACCTGCGAAACATGGGAAACGTCATGCTGGCCACGGGCCTGATCGTCGCTTATGGATACATGATGGAGACCTTCATGGCCTTTTACAGCGGGAGCATATTTGAGCGCTACATGATCATG
The DNA here is from genome assembly GCA_035631775.1 of Acidobacteriota bacterium. GTDB lineage: Bacteria > Acidobacteriota > UBA6911 > UBA6911 > UBA6911 > DASQID01. The sequence continues at coordinate 1,003 of DASQID010000213.1, read as the reverse complement.
AACCGGACTTTTGGTCCCTATGCCTGGGTGTATTGGGGCGTGATCCTGTGCAACATCGCCCTCCCGCAGCTTCTCTGGAGCCAGCGAGTGAAGCGGAACGTGCCGATGCTCTGGCTCATTGCGATGGCAATCAACGTCGGAATGTGGCTCGAGCGCTTCATGATCGTCGTTGTCAGCTTGCACCGGGATTTCGTGCCTTCCTCATGGAGCATGTACTACCCGACCTTCTGGGACTTAGCCACGTTTTTTGGCTCCATTGGACTGTTTGTCGCGCTTCTGTTCCTTTTCGTTCGCTTCCTTCCGATGATTTCGATCTTCGAAATGAAGCACCTTGTCGCCTCGACGGAAGGGAAAACAGAATGATCTGTTCATTACGAGTTTCAGATTGGATTCTTCAGATCACGAATCGGGAAGCTGAAGGATATCTGATTGACGATTTACGATTGACGGTTGACGATTTGAAAAAATGGGACGTGGGTTTTAATCGTCAATCGTCAATCGTCAATCGTCAATTCTGGCACCTTGGGTGATATGAGACCGCCAATCTATGGGTTGATGGCCGACTTCGCTGAGCCCGATCAATTGCTGGCGGCGGTCCATCGGGCCTATGAGGAAGGGTATCGGAAGATGGATGCCTACTCGCCCTTTCCAATCGAGGGTCTGGCGGAAGCCCTCGGATTTCGCCGGAACATGGTTCCGCTTATTGTGCTGATCGGGGGTATCACCGGCTGTCTGAGCGGGTTCTTCCTACAATACTATGTGGCGGTTATGAACTATCCGCTCAACATCGGGGGCAGACCGCTCAACAGTTGGCCGGCGTTCATTCCCATCACATTCGAAATGACGGTGCTCTTTGCGGCGCTGTTTGCGGTTTTTGGCATGCTGGCATTGAACCGCCTGCCCATGCCCTATCATCCCGTGTTCAACGTGCCTGAATTCGAGCTGGCGACGCGAAACAGATTGTTCTTGTGCATCGAATCCGAGGATCCGAAGTTCGATGGTC
>DASQID010000212.1:0-4318 GCA_035631775.1 Acidobacteriota bacterium | reverse complement strand
TTTTGGCGCGAGCACCGTCGCGCCTGCGGCGGTCCTGGGACGGGCAGATGCGAGGCGCCGCGACGCAGGCGATATCGGTGTATATCGTCGAGGAGCGGCAACGAAGCAGCTGCCCGCCCGCCGCCGCGCCCTTTCAGGCTGTGGCCCGCAGGCCCGCTGGCTTTGTTGCTCGCTCCTCACATACCACCCCGGGTATAGCTCGTCGCTCGCGCCTCGCCAGCGGGCCTGGGGGCCAGCAGCAAAATGTGAAGTTATTCTTGCGCAGCCCTAAGGAGCTTGGGCGTTCCTTCGCGTCTTCGCGCCCTGGCGGCGGCTCTTTAAAAAGCCACCGCTAAGACGCCTAGACGCCAAGACAATTGTTGTATCCGTGTCGAAGTGGCAAAGACTTGAATATTTATGGTACGAACAATCTTTGTCCAATTCTTCATAGAATCAGGAGCAATTCGTGGTTGCTTCATGACAATGGTGAGGCTCGACTCATCGAGCAGGTGAGTGTAAAATCGAGCTTTGCCAGCTGAATTATTGCCAACCATTTTCATACCACCAGGGTATTCATGATGATTACATCCGACCAGGCCAAGAAGGATCAGGTACTTTCCCAGGTTAAGGAGAACTTGAGCCGCAGGGCCTCCGCCGCAGACAAAGACCTTGTTCTCGCGTTTGCGCCGGTCATCCTGGCGGAAACCCCGGACACTATAGCTCTGAGACTGAGGCCCGAAGCATTGGCTGAGCGAATCCTGCGGGGCTTCTGCTTTGTCGCCCGTGAGATTCCGCCGGCGATCCAGCTCTACAAGGGACTGCCTGGAATTCACGTGTCTGTCTGGAATCCCAGCGACGAGCAGGCCGCAGCACTTGGGGGAGGAGCCGGCGTACCTCTTCAATCCACGATAGTCGAGACTCACACGCTCGACGCGCCTTTTATCTTCGAGAGTCTCAAGAACTATTTCAGCAAAGCCGGGCTGCGTGTTTTTTCAGCTGCACATCCGATTTTCACCGTGCGCAGGCAGTGGGAGCGCGTCGTATGGATCGGCGGCCCCCACGATGACGGCACCAAGGAGGTGTATTGCCAGTTCCAGATAGAGCCGGTTGATTCACGGGAACGTCAGCGAAGAATCGAGCACGAGGTTTTTTCCGTCTTGAAGACAGTGTTCCTCGCGGTCGAGGATTTTGACAACATGGGGAAGGTTCCCCTCGAGCTGCTCGCCTGCCTCAGAAGCCGGCGCGGCAGCCTGGAAGAGGTTGAATCAGCGCGCGCCTTTCTGAAATGGCTGGTCGACGAAAACTATATATTTCTCGGCACGGCGCGTTATCGGCTGGGTGCAGACGGTCTGTCGGTCAGGGTTCAGGACAGCGTGAACGGCGCGTTCACCGACGAAGCGCTGCTTCCGGTAGTATTTCCAGGGCTTGTCGAAGAGGTTGAATCGCACATCCTGCCTGCGCCCGGGGACGATCGAATTATTGGCCTGGATTACTGCAAGAACGCTTCCGCCATCTATCACTTGGAGCCGATAGACAACATAGTCGTCCGCGAGTGGGGAGAGGACGGGAATCTGGCCGGACTCACCCTCCTTCTCGGCAGGCTTGCCCGAGGAACGTTCGTCCAGCGTGCCGACCGGATCCCGCTACTCCAGGAGAAAGCGGATTGGCTGCTGCGGGAAAGCGGCGCGATACCCAATTCCCACCTGTATCGCGAGATTCGTGCCATCTTCAACCGTATCCCCATGCGTGAGCTGTTCTATGCTCCTCCTGAGTCTCTAAAGGCCATGATAGAGCCCATCGTTTTCATGATGGGGGACGATGACATCGAAATTCACAGCCGCACGGGCTCCGGCTATGTAGCGCTTTCCATTGCGTTCTCGCGTCTGCATTATTCATACGGCATCGAGGAAAACCTGCATCAGGCCCTTTCGGAAGCCTTCGGTCCCGTCTCGTTCCACACCTCCGCAGACTGCGGGTCGATCAGCATGCTTTTGTACTATTTCGAGACGGAGCGGCTCGACCACCCGGTCGAGATTGATGCGGTGCGGGAAATTGCAGCTCCTCTCGTGGCAACATGGGAAGGACGCGTGGCGCGCGCTCTCGAGGCTGCGTTTGGCGAACGCGAAGGACGCCGCCTCTTCCGACGCTATATCCGCTTTGAAAGCCGCAGTGGTCTTTATCGCGAGGTCACTCCCCCGGAACTCGTTCCCGAGGACGTACGGCACCTGGAAAACCTGGAGGCGCGCCTGGAAGTACGGGTGCTGCCCAAGAGCGCAGAACTGGCCATGCTGCACCTCTACTCGATCAGGGCGTTGGGACTGACCAACACTTTGAGAACACTGCAAAATCTGGGACTTTCAGTCACCGAGGAGATGCGGGTCCCGCTTGTGCTCCCCGAAGGAAGAAAGTGTTACCTCTATCGCCTCGAGATCCAGAGCACACCCGATTTCATCTCAGCGCTGGTTCACGATGAAGCCAGGTTTGTCGACGCTCTGCGCGCCCTGGACGAGGAAAGGACCACGGATGACCCACTCAACGGTCTGATACTCGGGGCGGGCATGACTCACCGCGAGGTCGAATTTCTCCGTACCGTGCGCAACCACCTGCTGCAGATCCGGCCGAACTACAATGTGGAAACGGTCAACGGGGTGTTGCTGCGCAACAGTGCGGTCGCCAAAGCCCTGCTCCAATACTTCTGCGCACGCTTTGATCCAGACCTCGAGGGTGATCGCATCCAGGCGATTGAGGAGGCTGGGAAGGGAATCCAGGGGGCCCTCGAGTCCGTAACCAACCTCGCCGAAGACGAAGTGATGCGCGCCTTGGGCAATCTGCTCCAGGCGTCCATCCGCACGAACTTCTTCCAGAAACCCGAACGGCCGGTGTTCTGCATCAAGGTAGACAGCCGGAAGGTCACCGGCATGCCTTCGCCGCGGCCGATGTTCGAGATCTATGTTCACTCGCGACTCCTCGAGGGTATTCACCTGCGCGGAGGAAAGGTGGCGCGAGGCGGTATTCGCTGGAGTGACCGGCACGACGACTTCCGCACAGAAGTTCTGGGTCTTATGAAAACCCAGATGGTCAAGAACTCAATTATCGTGCCCGTTGGGTCCAAGGGAGGATTCGTACTCAAAGGGAACGTTCCGGCACGCCCGGCACTGGACGCCTATCTTGTCGACCGTTACAGGGAATTCGTTTCCGGCTTGCTGGATGTAACCGACAACATCCTGGACCGAAAAATCCTCCATCCCCCGGAAGTGATCAGGCACGACGAAGACGACCCGTATCTGGTTGTCGCCGCGGACAAAGGGACTGCGCACCTGTCGGACACCGCAAACAGTGTCTCGGCCCAATATGGCTTCTGGCTGGGTGATGCCTTCGCATCCGGGGGAAGCGTCGGCTATGACCACAAGAAGGTAGGGATCACCGCGCGTGGAGCCTGGGAGTGTATCAAACATCATTTCCGCAATCTCGGAATGGACATTCAGAAAGAACCGTTCACTGTATGTGGGATCGGCGACATGGCCGGCGACGTATTCGGCAATGCCATGATTCTCAGCCAGACTACCAACCTTGTCGCGGCCTTCAACCATGCGCACATTTTCATCGACCCCAATCCGGATCCGCAGAAAAGCTACGAGGAGCGCCGGCGCCTGTTTCTTCTTCCCAGGTCCGGCTGGCGCGACTACAACCAGTCCGTGATAAGCAGAGGGGGAGGGATCTTTGACCGATCCGCAAAGGCTATCCCCGTCAGCCCTGAAATGCAGGCAGTCCTAGACATCAAAGCAGATAGCGCAAGCGGCGAGGAGGTAATCCGCCACATCCTCAAGGCGCGGGTGGATCTCCTGTACAACGGCGGCATCGGCACATATGTGAAGGCCTCGACCGAAGAGGATATCGACGTCGGCGACAGGGCGAACGACCGGGTGCGCGTAAACGCAGCCGATGTTCGCGCCCGCGTCGTGGGAGAGGGAGGAAACCTCGGTTTTACGCAGAAAGGCCGGATCGAGTACTGGATTCAGGGCGGCATGATCAACACCGATGCCCTCGACAACTCGGGCGGCGTCGATATGTCCGACCATGAAGTCAATATTAAGATCCTTCTCGATATACTGGTGAAGAACGGGACCATCCGGGGGAAGGAGGAGCGCAACAGCATCCTCGCGGAGATGACGGAGGAGGTCGCATCCCTCGTGCTGGCGGACAATGATAACCAATCCTGCGCACTCACGCTGGACGCCTTGCGGAGCGCAGCGCGCTACGACGAGTTCGTCGGCATGGTCGAAAACATGGCCGCTTCGGGATTCATAAACCGGCAGGACGAGAGCATTCCCACACGGGA
>DASQID010000211.1:0-18119 GCA_035631775.1 Acidobacteriota bacterium | reverse complement strand
GTCCGCTTTAACTCTTCTTCTCACCAGGCTTGCCCGCGGTCTCGATCTTGACGGCGGCCCCGTCCTTGATGGTGCGGAGTGTCTGGAAGCTGCCCGAGACGACCTCTTCGCCTTCCTTCAAGTTATCCATGATTTCAATTTCCGATTCCCCCGTGATTCCGGTCTTCACAGGACGGAAGCGGGCAATCTTATCCTTATTTATTACGAAGACGCCCTCAAGCTCTTTTTTCTTCGGCTTGTCTTTGGATGCTTCGTTGGAGTTGTCCGCCCGGGCTACCGATCCCTGGGCCTTTTTCTGCTTCAGGTCGGGTTCATGGTACTTCCCGTCCTTGTCGACTTCGACCTCGCGGATTGTCAGAGCCTGGATCGGAACGGCCAGTACGTTGTGTTTCGTGTCGGTGATGATGTCTCCGGTACACGACATGCCGGGGCGCAGCTTACCCGAAGGCACCTTCAGAGTAACAATGACCTTGAAGTCCTTCGCCTCCTGCTGGGCGGTCGACGTCTGCTGGCGCGATTGAGTCTGGCCGATCGGGCTGTTTCCGATCTCCGTTACCTCGCCTTCGAACGAGCTGTCTGGAAGTGCGTCAACCTTGACCGTGGCCGGATCGTGGATTTTCAGGTTTATGACATCCGTCTCATCGACCTTGAGCTCGGCCTGGATCACGCTGAGGTCCGCGATGGTCATCAAGGTTGCCTGCGGATTGCTCATGATGCCGGGCTGGGCCCTCTCGCCCTTTTCGACGAGCAGCTGGGTGATCACGCCATCCAGGGGAGACATCAGAGTGGTCTTGCTTTCGATGTCCCTCACGCGTGTGAGATTGGCAGCCTGGGCCTGCGCCCGGCTCGCGGTCGCCTCGCGGCTCGACTTCATCTGCTGAATGTTGTTCTGCGAGATCTTGACGCCGGACTCCATCTGAGCGGCCTGCGCCTGTGCGGAGTCCAGATTGGATTTGGCGACCTTGAGTTCGTTCTGCGCCACCTCGTAGTCTTCTCTGGAGATCAGCCCATCCTCGTTCAGCTGCTGTTTCCTCTTGAAGCTGCTCTGGGCGCGGGCGTTGTTGCTCTCCGCCTGGCTCAGCTGGCTGTGGGCCGAGCGAAGAGCGGCCTCGTCGCGCGAGAGCTGGGCCTGGGCGTTCAATATAGAAATGTCCTGAGAGCGCACGTCGGCCATAGAGGCCTCATACTGTGCGCGATAGGCGCTGGTATCCGAAGACGACTGAATAGGATCGATCTTGAGCAGGATCTGGCCCTTCTTGACCCGGTCGCCCTCTCTGACGGGGAGGTCGATGATGACACCCGCTATCTCCGACTGGAGGTCCACGAATTCCTTCGCGCGTATCTCACCGCTGGCCGTGACCTTCGATTTCAGCGTTTCCTTGCGCTCGGCTTTGGCGGTCTGCACAGTCACTTCGTCCTTACGAGTGGCATTTATGCTGAAGAACACGACAACCGCCAGAACAACGACTGCCCCTATGCCGATCCATATCTTTTTGGCTTTGCTCATTCCTTCCTCCAGTGGCCGCGCTGACCACCTTTACTACGAGATCGAAACCAAAAAGGTTTCAGAAAACTAATGATAAGTTCAGAATAAACACCGCTCGCTCAGCAATTAGCGCTGAGCGCCTGCAAACTTGCCATTCTAACTCATCAGGGAAAGAAATAAAATCGCCGCACGAGTTTTTCTTGCGCCGGCCCTTAGGGCTCGCTCAAGAATAACTTCACATTCTGTTGCAGGCCCCCAGGCCCGAAGGGGCGCGACGGTGCTCGCGCCAGAATGTGAATTTATTTTTGAGCGAGCCCTTAGATGACGATGGACTCGCGGTATTCGCCGAAGACGTCGCGCAGGCAGTTCGATATCTCGCCCACCGTTGCGAGGGAGTCGGTTGCTTCGAGAATGTACGGCAGCAGATTCTCCTGGCCCCCGGCTGCCCGCCCGAGCTGCTGCAGAGATGCCTGCACCTCCTGCTCATCCCGATTCGCCCTTAATTCGGCAAGAGCACGTCGACGGTCCTCTCCCACACCTTCAGCGACGCTGTGCAGTTCCACCGGCGAAGACGTCTCGCCGGTGAACTTGTTTACTCCGACGATGGCAATTTCGGCAGCCTCGACGCCTTGCTGATGGCGGTAGGCTGATTCCTGGATCTCGCGCTGAATGTAGCCGGTCTCAATCGCGCGCAGCATTCCTCCACGGGCATCGATCTTTCGAATGTACTCCATGGCGTCGGCTTCGATCTGGTCGGTCAATTCTTCGATCGCGTAGGAGCCGCCGACCGGATCGGCGGTATTGGCGACCCCGCTCTCGAACGCGATGATCTGCTGAGTCCTGAGCGCGGTCCTGACCGCGAGTTCACTCGGCAGCGCCAGGGCTTCATCGAGCGAATTGGTATGCAACGACTGGGCACCGCCCAGAACGGCGGCAAGGGCTTGAATGGTCACCCGAACGACATTGTTTCCCGGCTGCCGCGCAGTCAGCGTGCTGCCGGCAGTCTGGGCATGGAAACGGAGGGACCATGATCTCGGATCCTTGGCCCCGAAGCGCTCGCGCATGATGCGGGCCCATAGGCGCCGGGCCGCTCGAAACTTGGCGATCTCCTCCAGAAGGTCGTTATGGGCGTTGAAGAAGAACGACAGCTGCCCGGCAAATTCATCCACCTCCATCCCCGCGTCCAGGGCGCTCTGGACATACGCAATCCCATCGGCCAGGGTGAAGGCGACTTCCTGTACTGCTGTGGATCCCGCCTCGCGGATGTGGTAGCCGCTGATCGAGATCGCGTTCCAGTTCGGCACGCTCTTCCTGCAGAAGGCAAGGACATCGGTCGTGAGGCGGAGCGACGGAACCGGCGGGAAAATGTAGGTGCCGCGCGCAATATATTCCTTGAGGATATCGTTCTGAATCGTGCCCCGCAGGGACTCCCATGAGACACCACGCCGGCGCGCAATGCAGAGGACCATGCAGAGGAGGATTGCGGCCGTGCTGTTGATTGTCATTGAGATGGACACGCGCTCCAGCGGGATCTCCCGGAGGAGGATCTCCATGTCTTCGAGCGATGCGATCGAGACGCCGACCTTGCCGACTTCGCCCGAGGCAAGGGGATGATCAGGATCCATCCCCATCTGCGTCGGCAGATCGAATGCGATGCTGAGCCCTGTCTGTCCCTGCTCCAGCAGATAGCGAAGGCGGCTGCTCGACTCCTCCGCTGTGCCGAAGCCCGCATATTGCCGCATGGTCCACAACCGCCCGCGATACATGTTGGGATAGATTCCCCTGGTAAAGGGATATTCTCCCGGTCGTTCAAGGTTAGTGCCTCTATCCGCGGCAGGATAATAAACAGGTTTCAAAGCCATACGGACTCCAGGCGGAGGGCATCCGGGACGCGAACCGCTTGACAGGATTTTTCGAGTTTTTTAAGATAATTTGTAATCCGAGTTGCTGCAAGAGCTTCCTCCAAGCCAGCCGACAGGAAGACAGCCCAAGGAGAACTGGAATGCCGGATTCTGAAATCAAACGTCTCATGAAAAGTCTCGGTGAGTCCATAAACGAGACGCTGAGCGACTCACCCAAGATCAATGAGTGCATACAGAACATTCGTGATGCCGGCTACGAGGTTTTCCTGATCATCGAGGCCAAAATCGGTTTCAACCGCAAGAGCAAGGGAGAAAACGAAACTGTCTCGACGCCCGCCAAATCCGATGAACCGGTCCGCCTGCGCATCACGCAAGAGGACGCTAAATTCTTGAAATCATTGAAGATATCCATAGATTCGATGGACTAGGTTCCCTTCCGCGGATTCGTCCTCCAAAGCCTTGGCATGAGAGAGTGTGAGCCGATTCAGCGGGAATGCGCTGGTTGGCAGTTTCTCCCTGAGGAAGTAGCGGCGTGAAGCGGTCCTAATCCGGATTGGACTTTTCAGAATCGCCGGCAGACATTACGGCTTTGAGTTGGGGGGTTTCTCGTTCCGAACTGGCTCCTTTGAGGTCGCTCATGTTGCACTTGCCTTCGAAAAGGGCGCCGGCTTCGATTATCAGGCAAGGAGTAAAAATGTCGCCATAGACTCTTCCGTCATTGTGGATTTCGACGCGATCCGAAGCTCGGATGATACCATGGAACTCACCATCAATCAATACCTTACGGACATTCAGTTCTGCCTCGACCTTTCCCTTGGGACCGATCACAAGGAGGCCTTCGGAGCGGATCTTGCCATTCACGACACCGTCGACCCGCAATCCTCTGGAAAAGGACAAGTCGGTGACCATTTCTGTCCCTTCGCCCAGGATGCTGACGATTTCCTCCGCCGATTCCTTCTTGAACATCATGGGTTGACTCCATTCGATTTGTGTTTGTCGGTCAGAAGGCCGTAGATCCGAATCAGATCATCCTGACTGAAAAACCGTATGCGAATCTCCCCTGCGCCCTTCCTCCCTGTGTGGATCTCGACCTTGGTGCCCAAAAACGCGCGCAGGCGATCCTCGGCCATAATCTCGTTCGGATCACGCACAGCATCCGTGCGCGGCTCCTTTTTCTGCCTCTGAGCCCAGCGCTCGGCATCGCGGACGGACCAGTCCCTATCGACCATCAATGCCGCAGCCTTGGACATGTCGGCGGGGCCGAGGTCGGAGGCGAGCAGGGCGCGGGCGTGCCCGGGCGACAGTTTTCCTTCCGCAACGAGTTGTTTTGCCGCCGGCGGGAGCTTCAGCAGGCGAAGAGAATTAGCCACAGTGCTCCGTTGCTTGCCGAGCCGCGCGGCAAGCTCTTCCTGTGTGGTGCTCAGCTGCTGGACCAGGTGCTGGTAGGCCTGAGCCTCCTCGATTGGATTGAGCTGCTCGCGTTGAATGTTCTCGATCAGGGCCAGTTCGAGGAGTTTGTCGTCCGGCACTTCTCGGACGACGGCCGGCACCTTCAGCAATCCGGCGCGCTGTGCCGCGGCAAGTCGGCGTTCGCCGGCGATGAGCTGATACCCGCTGCCGTGTGGCCGGACGAGGACGGGTTGAAGGACGCCATTTTCACGGATCGATGCGGCGAGTTCTTCGAGGCTCCGCTCGTCGATCTGGAAACGGGGCTGATCGGGATTCGGCGAGATTCTGTCGATGTCGATCTCACTTGGAGATATGTCGGCTCTGTCTGACTGCGGAATGAGCGCTTCCAGTCCCCTGCCCAACGCCTTTTTTTTCATGTTTCAGAATTTCCTTGGCTAAGTTGAGGTAGCTTTCCGCTCCTCTGGATCGAATGTCATAAAGGATAATCGGTTTTCCGAAGCTGGGCGCCTCTGCCAGCCGGACATTGCGCGGGATCACCGTGTTGAACATCTTGTCGGCAAAGTAGCTCCTGAGATTCGTCTCCACCTGGGCACAGAGGTTGGTGCGCTCATCGTACATGGTGAGGAGAATGCCCTGCACTGCCAACTGCGGATTGAGGCTGCGTCGCACGCGGGCCAGGGTCTCGAAGAGATCGGTTATACCCTCGAGGGCAAAGTACTCGCACTGGATCGGGACCAGGACCGAATCCGCGGCCACCAGGCCGTTGAGCGTCAGGATATTCAATGAAGGCGGGGTGTCGATCAGGATGAAATCAAAATCGTGGAGAACCGGAGTGAGAAGCCGCTTGAGGATGAATTCCCGGTCGGGAAGTTCGATCATCTCGACAGCGGCGCCGGTCAGACTCTTGTCGGCAGGCACCACCTTCAGGTTGTCGAGTTCAGTGCTTCGGATAATGGGTACCAACGGTTCGTTCAAGATCAACGAGTGGTAAATGCATTTGCGCACAGACGACTTGGAGATTCCCAGACCGCTGGTACAGTTCGCCTGGGCATCGATGTCGACCACGAGGACGCGCATTTCCGCCGCAGCCAGCGCAGCGGCGAGGTTTATCGCGGTTGTTGTTTTTCCCACACCGCCTTTCTGATTGGTAACAGTAATAACCTTGCCCATGACGCTCCGGAGTACGCGGCAGGAGAATATCACAAAACGGGGGCCAGGGGTCAGGAATCAGGGGCCGGGGGCCAAGGGTTATAGATCCAGGAGGTGTTTCACGTGAAACAAGTGTCGCACAGGCAGCGTCCGGTTCCTGCCCGCTCCCGGTCTCCGACCTACTGATCCCTGTACCCTATTTATAACCTCCTGCCCCTGATTCCTCGTTCCCGGCCCCCGACCCCTGGCCCCTGACCTCCGCCTTCCTGTTTCACGTGAAACAGAGAAGCGGGGACCGGGAGAGGGTAGTGGACAGGGGAATTGGAGGCTGGCGACACTCGTTTCACGTGAAACATCCCTGAATCCTTAGCTCTTAATCCCCGGCCCCAACCCGAGATCCCTGGTCCCCGGCCTCTGACCCCTGGCCCCTGCCTTCCTCCGGTACTCGGACAGATACCATCCCTCGCGGGCCGGACAGGAGTGCCTCTGCTCGAGAATCAGCCACTCCTCCAGTTTCGTGCCTTCCTCGACGGCATCCCTCTTGCCGTGGAACATCCAGAAGCAAGTCGAGTCAAGCGCTCGGTCGGCAAGGAGTCGGAGATCCCGGGCGCCCAGCCTCACGCCCTTCCACGAGATGCAGTCCCAGGGACCTTGATTCCACGCCAACCATGCCTCCAGGCGATCGTTTATCACGTGAACGCTGTCAAGCTCCAACTCCCGGACGACCGCCTCCAGGAACATACAGCGCTTCGTGCGACTCTCCACCAGGTCGAGACGAATGCCGGGAATAAGGATCCGAAGCGGGATTGCCGGGAATCCTGCGCCGCTTCCGATGTCCAGGTGCTTGCCGGTCTCCCGCCGGTAGAGGCTGGCCGCCCACACGGCCTCTTCAAGAAGGGGTCCGATGCGTTTCCACTCCGTCGATGCCGTCAGATTCATGCGGGCATTCCATTTTTGGAGCAAGGCAACGTATCTTCCCAGCCGCCGGGCGGGCTCCGAGTTCGAATTGATCCCTGCGCGCGCAAGAAACACCTGAAGGGAACTCACACAATTGTCGCTGGCTGTCTTTGGGTTCCGCATCATGACTTCAGGCGACATCCTTTTCAGGGCGCCGGTCTGTCGGTGCAGTCTCGCCTTCCCGCGCGTCTTTACTGGAGTACGGACTACGCGGATCCGCCGCGCTACGCTAACAAGCACCCATTTCCGCGCGCGGACTCGTCAAGGCAAGGTTCAGTTCCCGTCAGGCGTCCGGGGCACCGTGCTGGACCGACGGAGCTCGAGTTGAAGATTGAGAATGGAAAGCGCCGCCGGCGTGACCCCGGGGATCCTGCCGGCCATGGCCAGATCGCGGGGCCTCACATGCGCGAGTTTCTCCCGCACCTCACGGCTCAGTCCGTCAATCCGGCTGTAATCGAAATCCGGGGGAATGCGCCTTGCACCGGCGCGTTGAACCTTTTCCGCATCCCTGGCCTGCTGCTGAATGTATCCTTCATAGCGGATCTCGATCTCAACAGCTCGCCGGACCGTGTGCGGCGGCCAACGATCATGTCGCCTCAGCACCCGCTCCAAGTCTGCGAGGGTTACGTCAGGACGCCGCAAGAGCTGTTCCAGCGTCAAGCCCTTGGCCGCCGCGGAATCCAGCCCCCCGACGGAACCGCCTGACGCATCCTCCTCGGGATTCCAGCGATGCTCCTTAAGAAAGCCCCGCATACGATCCACTTCCTCATATTTGGACCTGAAACGCGCGTGCTCGCTTTCGGACAGCAGGCCCAGCCGGTACCCCAGCGGACTGAGCCGCCGATCCGCGTTGTCGATCCGGAGCAGCAGGCGAAACTCAGAACGCGAAGTGAACATGCGGTAAGGCTCGTCCACTCCGCGCGTCACAAGATCATCGATCAAAATTCCTATGTAACTCTCCTGGCGCGGAAAGACCGCCAATTGCCGGTCCTGAGCCCGCAGAGCGGCATTGGTACCCGCCACCAGCCCCTGCGCCGCCGCTTCCTCGTACCCGGTGGTCCCGTTGATCTGCCCGGCATGAAAGAGCCGGGAGATCCGCTTCGTCTCGAGCGTTGCTTCGAGCTCGCGCGGATCTATGAAATCATATTCGATCGCATAGCCGGGACGAATGATCAGCGCCTTCTCCAGGCCCGGAACGGCGTGTACCATCTCCTGCTGAACCTCGGCAGGCATGCTCGTCGACATGCCGTTCAAATAAACCTCGTGCGTGTCCAGGCCCTCCGGCTCGAGGAAAATCTGATGCCGGTCCTTGTCGGCGAACTTGACGACCTTGTCCTCGATGCTCGGGCAATAGCGCGGTCCGATCCCTGTGATCTTCCCGCCATACAGCGCGGAACTCCCGAGGTTCGCGCGCAGGAGTGAGTGTACCCGCTCGTTGGTGTAGCCTATGTGACAGCAAACCTGGGGTAGGGTGACGTGATTCGTGCGGAACGAAAAAAAAGTCGGCTCGGCGTCCCCCTGCTGCTCCTCGAATAGGGAATAGTCGATCGTACGCCCATCGAGCCGGGGCGGCGTGCCCGTCTTCAACCGGCCGACCGCAAAACCGATCTCCTTCAGATACTGCGCCAGCAGGATCGATGGCGACTCGCCGGTCCGCCCCGCAGGGTATCGCCGGGACCCGATGTGTATCAGACCGTTCAGAAACGTCCCCGTCGTAATCACCACCGCCCGAGCCTCGATCCGCCTGCCGTCGAGGACCTCGATTCCTTGCACACAGCCGTCTTTCAGCACCAGCCCGCTGACCTCGGATTGCCGCAGAAACAGGTTGTCCTGACACTCAAGTAATCGACGCATCTCATTGCGATATTTAGACTTATCTGATTGACAGCGGGGCGCCTGAACGGCCGGCCCGCGACTGCTGTTGAGAAGGCGGAATTGTATCCCGGTACAGTCTGCGACCCGCCCCATCACCCCGCCCAGAGCATCCACTTCGCGCACGAGATGACCTTTGGCAATTCCTCCGATGGCAGGATTGCACGACATTTGTGCTATCAAGTCCAGGTTTATGCTGAAGAGGGCAGTCCTGGCCCCCATCCGCGCCGCGGCCATCGCAGCCTCACAGCCGGCATGCCCACCTCCCACCACTATGACGTCGAATTTTTCCTGAAAATCAGACACTGCGTCCCTCGAGAGCATCATTGTACCAGATGTTCCCGTTGTGGATCGGTGATTGGGGATTGCGGATTAATCCTGCGGGGAAACAGAGGCAATTCCCGGGGAGGGCTCTCACTTCCCGATACAGAATCGGGAGAATATCTCGCCGAGCAGGTCCTCCACGCTCGTCTCCCCCGTGATAGTGCCCAGACTCTTGAGTCCGTCGTGCAGGTCGACGAGCACAAACTCCTCCGACAGCCCCTCGCGCAAAGCATCCGCAGCCTTTTCCAAAGCAGCCAGCGCCGTCTCCAGGCACCGGCAGTGCCGCAGGTTCGTGATCAGGATTCCGTCTCTCTGCGGTCCTTCCCCCCCAAACAGGTGTCTTAGAATCGCCTCTCTCAGGCTGTTCATGTTGGTGCCGAAGAGGGCCGACACCTCGACACACGGATGACCGCCGGCATAGAGTGCCTTCTCTTGAGTCGACCAGACCGACGGCACGTCCGCTTTGTTCATCACCACGATGCAAGCGGGGCTCTCGAGCCGTTCCCGAAATTCCGCGTCTTCCGCCGCCTGCGGCCGACTCGTGTCCACTACCAGCAGAATGGCATCCGCGTCCGCAATCGCGCGCATACTCCTGTCGACTCCGAGCTGCTCCACCCGGTCCACGGACCGGCGCAGGCCGGCCGTGTCGACCAGACGGACAGGGATACCTTCCAAGTTGGTAAACTCGGAAACCAAATCCCGCGTTGTTCCGGGGATCTCGGTGACGATGGATCGATCCTGCGCGAGCAGCGCGTTGAACAGGCTGCTTTTCCCTACGTTCGGACGCCCGACAATCGCAAGGTTGAAACCATCGCGCACAATGCGCCCGCGGCGGAAGGAGTCTACCCAAGAGCCCAGATTCTTCCGCACTCCTTCCAGTTTCTCAGCCAGCCGTTCTCGCGACTGCAACGGCAGATTTTCCTCGACGAACTCGACCGCCGATTCCAGGTTTACGATGATCTCAATCAGGAGGCTCTTGACGGGCTGCAGCTGCCGCGCAATTTCACCGCTCCGCTGACGCGCCGCCACCTGCGCCTGATAGAGCGTCGTCGCCTCGATTATGTCCCTCACCGCTTCCGCCTGGCTCAGGTCCATTCTGCCGTTGACAAAAGCCCGCAAGGTGAATTCTCCCGGTTCCGCCAGGCGGGCGCCCTGGGAGCACAGGCAATCCAGAAGCGAAGAGACAAGCACGGGGCTGCCGTGTATGGAGATTTCCACGACATCCTCCCCCGTGTAGGAACTCGGCCCGGGAAAACAGGTGACAATGCCCTCGTCGAGCTCAGCGCCGTTGCGCGGATCGAAAATCACACCCAGGGTGGCCCGCCGCGGATCCATGGACTTTCGGGTACGGAATACCCTCCGGAGCAGTACAAAGCTCTCCTGCCCGCTCATCCGCACCACCGCGATGCCGGAACGTCCGCGCGCGGTGGAGAGAGCGCAAATTGTATCGTGTAGATCCACAGGCATGTCCCGGATCCTCGTCAATCAATCCGAAATCCGCAACGCGCAATCTGCAATATTCCAGGAACGCGGGCAAACGCGCCAGAAGACGTCGGCTTCGGTGGCCCGAAGGGGCAGCAAAAGCCGGAGAGCCCTGGCGAGTTTGCCTGCGTTGATCGCAAGAGGGTGTTTCCTAGTGTCGGCAAATTGCAGGCATTGCTCGAACTTCACATCTTCCGACAAGTGCCTTCATGAATAATAAGGTTAGGAAGGGTAAATGGTAATGCTGCGGTTGTCGCCGTCTCCCTCGCTCTGAGAGCGCACCCCTTCAATCTCCGCCAGTGCAAGGTGGACGATCCTGCGCTCGCGTGGGGTCATCGGCTGAAGGCTGAGGGGGCGCCGCTGCGTGAGCACCTTCTTGGAGGCCATCTGTGCCAGCAGCACCAGTTCCGCTTCCCGGTGCTGACGGTACTTGTCCGAGTCAAAGACGATCGCGGAAATCTGCTCGCATTTCTCCGTGCGGAACGCCTTGTTGACCAGGTACTCCATGCTGTTGAGCACGGCGGCCGCGTTGGACAGCATCAACGGCCGGTCCGTGCCCGAGAGATTCACGGTGAGTACCGTGTTTTCCAGCTTGGCGTCGATCTCGAGCTCCATCTTCAATCGCTGAAGGAGGTCACGGCAGAAACCGACAACGGCGTTGACGGTTTCGGGCGCCTGCCCTGCGCTCGAACCTGGCTTTGCCTGCGACTCTTCAGTCACGCACCCACCTCTCGGCGATCTTCTGGAATGCAATCTGGAAGATGTTACTGCACAGAAAATAGAGGATCAAGCCGCTGGAAACGTTGAGAAACATGAAGGTAAACACTACCGGCATCATCATCATCATCTTGGCCTGTGTCGGATCCGATCCCGGTGCCATCGGCGTCATCTTCTGGGAAATCAACATCGTGACTCCCATGATGATGGGCAGGATGTAATAAGGGTCCTTGGCCGAAAGATCGTGCATCCAGGCCCAAAACGGCGCCTGACGGAGTTCGATGGAATTGGCCAGAAGTGAGTAGAAGGCAAACAGCAGCGGCATTTGCAGGATCAGCGGCAGACAGCCCCCAAGCGGATTCACATTGTGCGCCTTGTAGACCGCCATGATCTCCTGATTCATCTCGGCGCGTTTCGGATCCGTCTTCTTGTATCTCTTGTACTTCTCCTGGATCTCCTTGATCTTGGGCTGGACCACCGCCATCTTCTTCATCGACAGCATCTGCTTGAGTCTGATGGGGAACAGCAACAGCGTCAGCAGGAAGGTCAGAAGGATAATGGCGGCGCCGTAGTTGTGCACATACTGGTAGATAAACTTCAGGGCGGTCAGGAGCGGAATGACCAGAAACGAAAACATTCCGTAATTAATCACACCCGTCAGGTTGGCGGGACCCACAGCTTCGAGCACGCGCGGATCCTTCGGGCCGAGATAGATCCTGTAATCTGCCTGCCCTAAGGTCGGAATGGTGAGCTTCAGCAGATCGCGGGAGACTTCCTTGCCATCCAGGCCGACTGTCTTGACCGGCCTCTTCTGAAGGTCGAATCCATCCATCGGCCGAGGCGGAATCGCAATGATGGCAAAGTACTGCATGTCCAGCCCGACCCACCGAATGTCGCCGCTGACCCGCCGAATCTCGTTTTCATCCTTGGGCGGCCCGTCCCTCTCCACCTTTCCCCCGCGAGACGAAACCGCTTCCACCTGCGGGGACCTGGCGATGAGGTGCTCCTGTTCCGGCCCTATGTCCTGGCCGAGCATCAGGCGCCCGGCGAGAGGCCTTCCGCCTTTCTCGAGCGTTTCGGACAGGTCTACCAGGTAGTTTTCCTTCTCGAATTGATAGCGTTTGACCACGTACAGATCGCCACGGCGCAGTTGCAGCGTAACACTTACCGGGGCCGTGAGCTTGTCCCCGGTTCCCCCGCCGGAAACCTGCACATCGTAATACTCGTTGTTCACCACCCTGGTGAGCGACGGATCGTCGAGGATGCAGGATCCCGGATAGGGCCTGGTCTCGGCATCGTGCGTAGCCGCAATCATCTCGAAGGGTTGGCCGCTGGCGGATTTGTATTGCTTGAGTTCCCAACTGGTGAGCAGAGCCCCGCGATTGTCCAGCACCGTGCGATAGAGGGCGCCCTCGATCACCATGCTCCTTGCCGTGGCCGACGTATCGCCCGGAATGGCTGCGGATGCCGGAGCCTCAGCAACCGGCCTTTCGGCTGCCGGCGCGGGAGCAGCAGGGAGCACCGGCGGAAGCGCGGGTGCTTGACCTGTCTGCCGTTGCACGGGTGGCCTCAGCCTGGCCAGTTGGGCCGTTCGCCGATCCTGAATTTCACGAAAGACGAATAGGACTAGGACCGACAAGGCGATCGCAATGATGGCGCGTTTTTCCATAATCTTCACAGGGGACTCTACGGCACAGGATCAAAACCGCCGGCGCAAAATGGATGGCAGCGCAAGAGGCGCCTGATTCCCAGGTACATTCCCCGAAGAACCCCTTTCTTTTCTATAGCTTGATAGATATAAACCGAGCATGTCGGCTCAAACCGGCAGGCGCTGGGAAGCCACGGAGACACATACCGTTTGTACGCTCTCAGAATCCAGAGGAGCGCGCTCTTCATCGGTACTTCCCCAACTCGCCACCCGGCCGTCCGTTCCAATTTATGGTCCGCCGGGTCTCAGCCGCAGATTCTCCGCACTGCGATGATGAATTCATCGCGCAGGTCGCCGTACGAAGCTTCCGCACAGGCCCGCTTGGCGTTGACGACGAGATCGAAGTGATCGGGAAGGTCGGCCGAGGATTTTCTGAATATCTCCCGGAACAGGCGCTTCACACGGTTGCGGATTACGGCTCCACCGACCTTGCGCGAAACCGTGATTCCCAGGCGTTGATGATCCAGGTTGTTCTCCCTCGCGAAAAGCACGAACCGTCCAGAGTTGAGCTTCCGTCCGGTGCCGTATATGGATCGGTAATCCGATCCCCGCACTATTCGATGCTGCCGA
Organism: Acidobacteriota bacterium; assembly: GCA_035631775.1. Taxonomy (GTDB): domain Bacteria; phylum Acidobacteriota; class UBA6911; order UBA6911; family UBA6911; genus DASQID01. The sequence continues at coordinate 4,582 of DASQID010000211.1, read as the reverse complement.
GGGAAACCCTCACGGCGTGTCTTAACCACTCACTGTCAGCCTTTTGCGTCCCTTGGCGCGCCGCCGCTTCAACACCAGCTTGCCGCCCTTGGTTGCCATTCTGGATTTGAAGCCGTGCGTCTTCTTGCGCCGGCTGTTGTTGGGTTGAAACGTCCTCTTCGCCATGGTTCGTGCATCTCCGGCATAAATTCAAAAACAGGAATTATGAGAACTCACCGGAGAAAATGCAAGCTGAAAGGCAGACGCAGCGGGCAGATGGCAGTCCCCCTCTCGTCATGCCTTCTGTCTGCCGCCATCTGCCGGCTATTTAGTATCTGTCGCGAAACTCGATGAATCGCCCATCACGTCGGGCCCCGGCAGGGGCGAAAGACCTTTGTATGCCAAGTGTTATCTGTCGCCCCTTCAGGGCTCTGATCTTTCTTGACAATCCCAACCCCGGGCTGCGCTTCGCTGGCCCGGCGCTGTTGGCTGGCGCCCTGGAGCTTTCCCACGGCCAAGGAGTTTCGCGACAGTATCTCATGCGTGGTACGCGCACCCAAGCGCATGAAAATGATGCGGTCGGGGTCGGGATCAGAATCGGGGTCGCAATCGGGATTCGGACTCGAAGTCGACCATGGGACCGACCCCGATACCGATTCCGACCCCGACACTCAGGGATTTCGTTCCATTTTCGAGACGGAAACTATTTAGGCGGTGCCGTGGAAGACACGATCGAAGATCGCGCCCACATTCCGCAGCTCGTGCTCGGGATTGAGCGCCGATCGCACCTCCTCCACGGACAACACGCGAGTAACGTCAGGATCTTCCTGCAGGGCCACGAGAAAGTCCACGTCTTCGTTCCACACTCTCATGGAGGAACGCTGCACCCAGGCATAGGCGTCCTCGCGCGAGACTCCCTTCCGCGTCAAGTCCAGCAGCAATTTCCCGGAGTAGGCGAGGCCACGTGTCAACTCCATGTTCTTCAGCATCCTCTCCGGGTAGACCAGGAGTCCCCCGACAATCCGGTTCATGGCGCGAAGCATATAGCAGAGAACCGAGGTGGCGTCCGGCAGAATTACCCTCTCAGCGGAGGAGTGGGAGATGTCGCGCTCGTGCCAGAGTGCGACGTCCTCCAGAGCGGTCATGGAGTAGCCGCGCAGGAGGCGCGACAGTCCACAGACCTGCTCGCATTTTACCGGATTCCGCTTGTGAGGCATCGCCGAGGACCCTTTCTGCCCGGCGGCAAACGGTTCCTCGACCTCCCGCACTTCGGTCCGCTGCAGATGCCGGATCTCGGTGGCGAACTTCTCGAGCGATGCCCCGATCACGGCTAGCGTTCCCATGTATTCGGCGTGACGGTCTCGCTGGAGTGTCTGCGTCGAGACGGCGGCCGCCTTCAGTCCCAATCGTTCGCAGACGCGCGCCTCCACTTCCGGATCCAGGTGGGCGAAGGTGCCCACGGCGCCCGAGATCTTCCCCCCCCGCATGACCTCTGCGGCACGCCGCATCCGCTCGCGGTTGCGCCGCATCTCGTCATACCAGACTGCCAGTTTCAGACCGAAGGTGGTCACCTCTGCATGGACACCGTGCGTGCGCCCCATCATCAACGTCCCGCGATGCTCGAGGGCGCGGCGCTTTATTGCCTCCATAAGGCCATCGATGGCAGCAAGAATGCTTTCGCTTGCTTCTCTCACTTGCAGGGCACGTGCCGTGTCGATTACGTCGGTGGAGGTGAGCCCCCAGTGGATGAAGCGGGCGTCGGATCCGACGTATTCAGCGACGCTGGTGGTGAAGGCGATCAGGTCGTGATGGGTGATCTTCTCGATCTCCTGTATGCGCGGCAAGGAAAAGTCCGCCTTGCGCTCGATGTTTTCCATGGACTCGCGCGGAATCCAGCCCATCTCGGTCAGCACCCGGCAGACTTCAATCTCTACGCGCAGCCAGGTGCGGAACATATTCTCCTCAGACCAGAGCTCCTTGAAGTCCGAGGGCGTGTACCGGTCGATCATTCGGGCACTTTCCTCTCGAGGATTGAGTTGAGCCCAAATTCCCAGGTGCATGATCCCCGCTAAACGACCCTCGCCTGGAAGGCGAGGGGTTTGAGCTGTGTCGCCTGAAGGCGAGGGGGGTTTCCACCATCCTTCATTGGAACACTGATACGGCGACAGGATCATGCACGGTATGCCTCAGACAGGCTCCCTTCCGCCGGCCGCCGGCTCAGTAAACAAAAAGCCGGCCGACGATGTCTGCCGACGCTAATTCGAGATGCGTCTGATTGCTAAGAATGCTCGAGCGCTCTTCCAGGGCGCGCCTTGCGGAGAGCAAGGCCAACTCCGGGAGGTTGTTCTTCTTGCTCAAATGCGCGAGAACGACCTGGCGCGCCTTCCCGTCGAATCCGGAGGCAAGGTACCCGGCGACGAGGTCGTTGGAGAGATGCCCGCGCCGGCTCATGACCCGTTGTTTCAAGGACCATGGGTATGGACCCACTTTGAGCATGTTCACGTCGTGATTCGATTCGAGCACGATAGCGTCACAGCCTTTCAACCGCTCTATGACCAGGTTGGAAACGTAGCCGAGGTCCAGGACAACGGCTATCTTGACCTCCGACTTCTCTATGCAGAAACCGACCGGATCGGCCGCGTCGTGCGGCACGGCAAATGGTGTGAACAGCAGACCGTGAACATCGAACGGAATCCCCGACTGAATGCTCTGGCGCTTCTCCGCTGGGATCGTCATCCCTGACGCCTCCAGGGAATCATCACTGATGAAGACAGGAATGTTCAGATCCTTTATAAAGGGAGCGACGCCCCGGCAGTGGTCCGTGTGTTCGTGGGATACGATGACAGCCGAAATCTCCTCCGGGCTGACACCACACTCCCTGAGACGCCTGGCGGTCTCGCGGCCGCTGAGTCCCACGTCCACCAGGACATGCCTGCTTCCATCGCTCACCAGCGTGGCGTTGCCCGAACTGCCGCTCCCCAACAACCTGAAGCTCAGTCCCATGGTGTCACAGTCTCACGGCGACCGACCCGAGGCCATCCCTGCTTCCCAGGGCGGTCAGGGTCAGGGAGGACGAGACAAATATCCTGTTGGCCAATTGCCGGATCTCGCGCGCCCTGACCCGGTCGATCTTCTCCAGAATCTCCTCCAGCGGCGAACAGCGCCCGAAGTATATCTGCTGTTGCGCAAGGTGGGTCATCCGGCTGCTCGAGCTTTCCAGACTGAGCATGATGGAGCCCTTGATATTTTCCTTGGCCCTTTTCAGCTCCTCCGTGGGAACCAAGTTCTGACGCAGCTTCTTGAATTCCTTGAGCGTCAGCTCGATCACTGCGGAAGCGTTCTCCGAAGCCATGCCCGCGTAAACCACCAGCGCGCCGGCATCGTGATATAGATTCAGGCCGGAAAAAATAGAGTACACCAGGCCGCGCTTCTCGCGGATGTTCTGAAAGAGCCGCGAACTCATCCCTCCGCCGAGAATATTGCACAGCAGATGCGCACAGAATCTCTCCTCGGAGGCGAGGGGCGGCGACGCTGTGCCGAGGCAGATGTGCGCTTGTTCGAGGTGCGCTTTGTGACGGACGACCTTCACCGGAGACACCACCGGCGCACTTCCCAGGTCGGCGCAGTTGCCTGCGGCAAGATCCGAGAAGTACCGCCGCGCCAACTCGTATACCTTTCCGTGGCGCACATTGCCAGCCACCGAGATGATCGTATTCTTCGCGGTGTAGTGGCTGTTGAAATGCCGTATGACATCCTTGCGCGCGATGCGCGCAACCGACTTCTTGGTGCCGGAAATCGGACGCCCCAGCGGGTGCCCTTTCCAGAAGTTCTCCATATAAATGTCCTGGACGAGCTCCTGGGGCGAATCCTCAATCATGTTGATTTCTTCAAAAATCACGTTCCGCTCGCGGTTCATTTCCACGGTGGGAAACGTCGGATTCAGCACGATGTCCGACAGAAGCTCGAAGGCAAAAGGAAGGTGCTCATCCAGCACCTTGGCGTAGAATCCGACATACTCCTTTTCGGTGAAAGCGTTGAGCTGACCGCCGACGGAGTCGATAGCTTCCGCGATCTCGCCCGCCGAACGCGACCTTGTGCCTTTGAAGAGAAGATGCTCGATGAAGTGCGAGATGCCGGTGGTACCCGACTCCTCGAATCGTGAGCCGCTCTTGACCCATACCCCGATCGAGACCGAACGCAGATGCGGCATTACTTCGGAGACCACAACGAGGCCGTTCCTCATCTGCTTTATCTGGACGTCCATGAGGGTCCTGGTCGATGTGTGCTGCACCTCTCCGTATTACTACCACAGTGCCGACCCAGGCCGCAACTGAGCCATTGCAAATTGCAGATTGCAGATTGAAGAAATCTGCTGCTAATCACTGGGTGCGACGAGGCCACAACCAAAGTAGTTTGACCGTCCCTTCGCGTCTTCGCGCCTTAGGGCTGGCGCACGAATAACTTCACATTTTGGCGCGAGCACCGTCGCGCCTGCGGCGCTCCTGGGGCGGGCAGATGCGAGGCGCCGCGACGCAGGCGATATCGGTGTATATCGTCGAGGAGCGGCAACGAAGCAGATGCCCGCCCGCCGCCGCGCCCTTTC
>DASQID010000210.1:0-3783 GCA_035631775.1 Acidobacteriota bacterium | reverse complement strand
TGAGCGCGCACCTCCGTTTCAATCAGCGCCCGCAATACCCGGTTGTAGCTTTCACGCACACCGACTTCGAGGATAGGGGCGAAGACCGATTCCTTATCTCGGATCACCTGGCTGAGAAGGTACTCGATGGCTTTACCGTGGTTTCCCTCGATCGAAGATGTGAGAATTCCCTCCTTCGACCCCCTTCGAATCGCCAACACCCTGTGGGAGGGTATTGTCGTAACCGGTTCACGGCGATCGTAGTACATTACGTACTTGGTCTTTTGCTCCGCCTTGGCCGGGACGACGGTGGAAACAACACACCCTTCGCTCCAGAGCAGCTCGCGCAGTGATTTCCTGAAGTCGATGTTTTCTGCGATCCATTGGGCAATTATCTCGGTCGCGCCCTGGAGTGCCTGCTCGCGCGTAGCCACCTTCTTGGCTGGATCCACAAAGACATCGATGTGCTCCTGAAGACTCCAGGCATCGGGCTCCTGATTCCACAAGTACTCGGCGAGAGGCTCCAGCCCTCTCTCGATCGCCTCTGCCGCTCGCGTCCTCTTCTTGGGCCTGAACTGATGGTACAGGTCCTCCAACTCTACTTTGGTGAAGCAGGACTGAATTCTTGCTCGTAGGTCTTCGGTCAGCTTGCCTTGATCAGCAACTAGTTTCAGAAGCGAAACCCGCCTGTCCAGAACCTCGCGATAGTAGGCGTAGCGCTGATGAATGGCACGAATTCTTGTGTCGTCCAGCCCGTTCGTCACTTCCTTGCGGTAGTGAGCGATGAAGGGAGCCGTGGCTCCCTTTTCGAACAGGTCGACGACAGCGGCCACGGAGGCCTCGGGTAGGGATACTTCGTGCGCAATACGACTGATGATGGCAGCATCCATGCGCGATATTCTTACCGAGCCGCAAGTTAGAATCAACCTCAATGTTAGTATCCCCAGAAGGATGGTGGATACACTTCGCCTTCAGGCGAGCATAGGGTAGCGAGGTCGACGCAATCGACGAGAGGAATCGTCTCGCACTTACAGAGCTCTGTGAAGGGCGCCTCACCAAGCCCAGGGCTTGCTCCCCGGACTGACCTGTTTCGCCGCTTCGCGGCTCTGCGATCCGAGCCCTGCAGGGGCATGCCAGGAAAGCCCAGGGCGCAAGCCCTGGGAATAATGAGCGCGTGCCGCGAGCTGAGACGTCCGCTACCGGCACCCGAGCACTACGGAGCTGATCAGGTCCTAGGATATGGGGTGCGATTCCGATAGAGAATGAAAAATGCGACTCCGAATAGCGCTACCGCCGCGAGATAGAAATGCCAGCCGAGGTTCACAAGAGGGAAGCCGTGCCTGCCGGCCCAGTAGGCGAAAGCGTTATTACCCGCGTGCACCAGCATGCAAGGGAGGATAGATCCTGTGAGCAGGGCGATTGCGGTGAGGACCACGCCCAAAAAGCCGGTAGGTACGATTCTGAACAGCGCGACGTGAAACAGGCCGAAAATGAGCCCGACTATCAGTGCAAGGCTGACCGGTCGGAACTTGCGACGCAGTCCATAAAGCAATGTTCCCCGGAAAGCAATCTCCTCGCAGATTCCGGGCAGCACGGCCAGCAAAAGATACATCTGCCATGCAGGAATATTTGCCGGCGTCAAATCCCGGCCGAACTGCTCCAGCATCTGCTTCGGTACGGGGATCACGAAATTTGCCAGTTTGAAGACGCCGATTCCGACCAGGTTGCCTGAAGGAATGATGAGCAATGCCGCCGGCCAGACAGCCGGCTTCACGTTTCGGATCGCCAGGGTGGTTCTCAAGTGGAGCCGATACTTCCATATCATCAGCAGCGGGCCACCCAGAAAGAGGACCAGTTCGTTGAAAAGAACCTGCCTGCGAAGGGTGGCGAGTTGCGGCACATTCAGCGCAACCGAAAAGAGAACCACGCCAAGAACGGCATACCAACGCAAAACGTGCCTGGGGAACAGGGCGGCGCCGCCGGCAAAATCCGCTGCGTCGGACTCATTCGAAGTTATAAGCCGTTCCTGCGAAAGCAGCCTGCCGGAGGCGCGGATTGTCCAGATCGACACGGCGCTCATTGCCAGGAATGTCAGGACGATCATCGGCCAGTCGAATTTTCCGACCAGAATCTCCCGCACGGCAACGCTGACGTTCGCGAGCGGAACGAGCACGATTGCCGAGCGCAGGGATATGCCGGGCAGGACTGCCGCCAGAGGCGGTACAACGCTCAGCAGGTATACGGGGAAGAAATAGAGCTGAGCTTCCTTGTAGGACTTTGCATATGCCGACAGGATCAAAAGGATGGAAGAGACAAAGGCTGCTACGGGGATGAAGAGCAAGAGAAGCGTGAGCACGGAGCCGGCCGGAGCGTTCAGGACAAAGTCCTTGGGCATCTTGATGATATGGAAGGTCACATAGGCAAGAATATTCGCTATGTTGATGACAGTGATGGTCAGGCCGACGATAAAGATCGTGAGCTGCTTGGCCGCTACGATCTCGCCGCGTCGCGCCGCGGTGGTGAGGATAGTTTCCAGGGAACCGCGCTCTTTTTCGCCTGCAATTATATCCATCGCGACGACAGACCCGCCCGTAAGAAGGAACATTACAAGGAAGATCGTCAAGAAGCGTCCGACATAGGATCCGGTTACCTGACCAGCGCTGGCCAGATTTCTGTCGTCGATGGGAATGACCTTGGACGGATCGATGGGGAATCCATGTTCCTGCAGGGTAGCATCACGGCTGTTGCGCCGCGCGCGCGTGAGCAGATCATGCATCCTGGCCTGTCCTGCCTGCGAGACATCCCTGTCGCCCTGATAATAAATCAGGACAAGCGGTACCCCTGGGAGGCGTGTGGGGGCGGGCAGTACCTCCTTCCGAGACTCTTCCCCCTGATCCGTGGGATCAGCAGGCTGCTTCGGTTTCGTCTCCTTGGGCAGTGCGTCGGCCTGTGCGCCGGTCAACGCCTCGAGATAAAAGTGGATCTCCTTGTCTCGGAGGCTGGCCGACGCGTCCTTGACGGCAACCTCCTCGAGCTTGAAATGCTCCGGCTTTTCCCCGTTCTCCTGCGCGCCGCTTTCGGCCTGTGTCCGTGACTCTTTCGCCTTGGCAAGGATCAATCGTAGCGTGTCCTGGTCCGTTCCCGTCACAGCGTACCTGTATGTGGTTTCTTGGAGGGTGCGCTCTCGACGTTCATTGATCGATTTCGTCGCGAAGATCATGACCGGATATATGAACAGCGGGAGCACAACAGCCAGTATCACGGTGCGCCGGTCGCGCAGAAGCATGCGCAACTCATGGATGAGGAGAATCCTAACCGACTCCCAGTTCATCCTTGGCCCCTCACGTAGTGCACAAAAATATCTTCAAGATAATGCAGATCCGTGATCCGGCGAAGCTCGTCGAGGGTTTCGCAGGCGAGAATCTTCCCGTTGTGGATGATCGCAATGCGGTCACACAGCTTCTCCGCTTCGCTCATGATGTGGGTTGAAAACAGAATGGTTTTTCCCTGCGTGCGGAACTCCCTGATCACGTCCTGCATTTCCAAGGCGTTGAGAACATCCAATCCCACTGTGGGCTCGTCGAAGATCAACAGCGGTGGATCGTGCGCCACGGTACGCGCGATCGAGACCTTCTGCTTCATGCCCGTAGAGAGCTTCTCGACCCGTGCTCCCGCATATTGCGCGATCCCGAATCGCTCAATCAGGTAGTTCACCCGCTCGGTGACCTTGTCCCCGGGATACTGATTTATACGGGCGAAGAATTCGATGGTCTCCTTCGCGGTGAGCCGCGGATAAAGTGCTGT
>DASQID010000209.1:0-7980 GCA_035631775.1 Acidobacteriota bacterium | reverse complement strand
CTGGATGTGCGCACCGGCATCGTTGCACATTCAGCGCGTGCCATAGAGAGCATTGCAGTCAAGAAAACGTCATCCGACCTTAATTTCAGTGAGACTGTCGCAAGGGCGTATTCTGAAGCCACTGGGAAGGCATTGATTTCTTTGGCGAATGCTCTGATCACTTATCTTGCGGACGGTAAGAGGTGAGTCGTTCACCAAGCCAGCAAGCCTGCGAAAAATGTGGTCTGTTGAACGCGGCTTGATACCTGCAATCCCGCAAATTATCCAAAAGTCGCGATCGAGGAGGTAATCTCTGCGAACGGTGGGCCGATTTCCAGGTCGGTTGGGTCATCTCCGATATTGCCGTATCCGGACCGCGTGACCGTTTCCTCGCGTCAGCTACTCAACCATCACACCATTTCACGAGCGATGTTTTGCATCAGGTTGCTGGTGTAGAATCTGTTTGCACGAAAATCAGTTTGAGCGTAACCACGGCCTCTTGGAGGGAACAACGGAGCTGCCCGGACACGATTCTCCGGTTTAGTCCGCTTGTCACTTATTTGAATCAAATGGACCGAATCGCCGAACTGCGTTCTGCAATTGACGCTGGAAATAGCGAATATGTGATCTCATTGGTCGAGCAGGACTCAAGCTTGCTAGGAGTGCGATTCCCCGGTAATTTCACGCCGTTATTAGAAGCGGCCTCGCTGGGTAACCGCCTTCTCGCCCAACGATTGATTCAAAAAGGAGCACGAATAGATATCATCGCTGCCGTATTCCTCGGGCGCACCGATGATGTCCGAACATTTCTCAATCAGAAACCCTCTCTGATTTATAAACGCAGCCCATGGGGCGGCATTTCACTTCTCCACTTGGCTGCTACTTATGCAGATTTGGACATGGTTCGGTTGCTGCTCTCCCATGGCCTTGACCCGAATGAATCCCGCAATAATGCTCGCGTAACCCCTCTCTTTTTTGCATATCGACCACCCTATGAGAAGGCCGAGCTGCTTTTGGCTCACGGAGCAGATATCCGGGCTCGTGCCAAACATGGTTTTACGGTTTTGCACGTAGCCGTCACAAGGGGTGACGAAGGATGGGTAGAATTTCTTCTGTCGCATGGTGCAGAGACGGAAGTCCAAACCGAAGATAGGCAGACACCTTGGGCCCTGGCTGTTGAAGGCAACCAGCATAGGATAGCAGGGATCCTCGCGCGCACTGGTCGGACTCGATCCAAATCCTGATGGAGAGGGTGGGCCATCCACAAGTATGTTGCCCGGTGGTTAGATGTCTCACGCCCACGAAGTCCCGATCGAGGAAGTAACCCGGTTCCCCTGGCGCAGTCCGTCGCTGTCGGTGGGACGTTGACGCGAACGCCTTTTTTGGGGAGCATGACCCGCCGTCACTTGTCCGGATAGCTATGCGGATAAATGGCTCAAGCAGGCGATTGTCGAGCAATCTCCGTAGCATATTGTTCAAACATGAATCACCCCCTACTGTATCAAAATGCCTTTATGATATTGTCCGCAAGCCAGGATTTTGCCTCATCCGCGATTACCTTACGCCGCCTGCCGTTTCGTACTATCGTTTCGGCTATCAATCCCTTTGCTCGAAGCAGATCGGTCGTCTTGGATACGAGTTCCTCGGATCGATCTTTCCTGTCCTGCAATACTGCCTTGAGACTGCCGCCCGCATCGAACCACAGTTCGACGGCCGATGGGGGAAGATTCTCGACAATCGAGAGCACGCGCACGATCGTGCCGGGAGGCCACCTCCGTTCGGCAAATTCCTTGACTGCACGACCTGATCCGGGTGAGTAGTCAACAACCAGGAGTATCCTCATCCGCCTCATGACTCCTTCAACACAGACGGTCTGTCATGTCCTGCTCGCGGTCTATCGCACAAATGGTCGAACCATATACTCAAGCACTGCTGCGAAAGCCGCTGAACACGGGATCGTCAAGATCCAGGCCCAGATGATGTTTCGTGCTATCCCCCAGCGCACCGCCGATATCCGCTGGATCGATCCGACCCCGACAATGGCTCCGGTGATAGTGTGAGTCGTGCTCAATGGTATGCCGAGGAAGGATAAGAAGACGACGGTCGCCCCGCCGCCGGTCTCTGCGCAAAAGCCTCCTACGGGCTGGAGTTTGGTGAGCCGCATGGCGAGAGTTTTCACGATGCGCCACCCTCCGGAGTAGGTGCCCAACGCAATTGCCGCATGGCAGGACAAGATTACCCAGAGCGGAACGATTACCTTGCCCGAGTCTGCAGCCGGAAGCATACCTGCCGAGATGAGGAGAGCAACGATGATTCCCATGGTTTTCTGAGCATCATTCATGCCGTGACTGAAGCTGAAGATCGAGGCGGAGATAAGTTGCCCCCGGCGAAAAATGTGATCGACCCTACTGGGAGAGGAGTGTTTGAAGAGGAAGTACATGAGCATCATCATCAGCCGTCCCAGAATCAATCCCACCACAGGGGCAATCACTATGTAGGGCACGACCTTCATCAAACCGTCGAACTTTAATGCAACTAGCCCTGCATGTGACACGGCCGCGCCCGCGAATCCTCCCACGAGAGCGTGAGAAGAACTCGATGGGAGGGCCAAGTACCAGGTAAGCACGTTCCAGATGATGGCTCCGAGCAGCCCGAACAGTACCATGTAAGGATCGAGGAACTTCGGGTGAACAATGTCTTTACCGATCGTAGCTGCAACCCTGGTTTCGAAAAAGAAGGCTGCAGCAAAATTCCAGAACGCAGCCAGGATTACGGCTGCGAAGGGCGAGAGAACACGTGTCGCCACAATAGTGGCGATGGAGTTGGCGGCATCATGGAAGCCGTTCAGGAAATCGAATCCCAGCGCGATTGCGATGACGATGCAAACAAGCAAAACCTGATTATCCACGTCACCTCCAAACCCCATGCGCTACGATTCCATAGCTCGCAGTTGAAACGATTATCTAAGTAGCACGCCAAGTGGGATGTGAAGAGTGTGTGAAGAATAGGCTAAGACGGAGTTAAGAAGCGTTTGAACGGGATGTCGGAACCTTCTTGAGGTCCTTTGCAGTTTCTGCGGTTTGCGGATAAAGCAGATACAGTCAGCAGATCTTCATTGTCCAGAAGTCCCGATCTGGGAAACAATCCTCGCAATCGCAAACAGAGGGGCGCACTGGGCTATTTCCCCTCTTCACGACTGCTGACAAGCGCAAGCAGCTTCACCTCCAGCCCGTGGCGGTTAGGCAAGTGACTTTTCCATTGCTCCCAGCCCCCGGCAGCACGATCATAGCTCAGCCTCAGCTGTATCCATCTCAAGCAATGGGAGGCTTCTGTCAAAGCGAGTAGTGATGTCATTATCCCGATTTGTTTCATCAAGCCTCATCCCGCCAAGGAGGCGATTTCCCATCTGCCTTTCGCCGCTGATCGTGTTCGCACTCGTGGCGGTCTCAATCGCTCAGGTGTGGGATCACATACCCTTTAAGCAGTGGTCAGATGAGAACGTTTCCAAGATATTGACCGACTCGCCATGGGTGTCGGTGTCATTGGCTGGTTATGGAACCAAGCATCCTAAAGTACATTTACCGCTCTGCGTTCGTATACGCCTTTTGACGGCTGCTCCTGTTCGGGAGGCGTATCTCCGCATCATTGACCGTGGGCCTGTGCTCGCGCAGCACATCGGTATTGAGTTTCCGCTGGAGAAAGAGATCAGCTTGAATGATCTGATGAATCGAGGACGGCTCCAGAGATTCATAGAGGACAATCCAGATGATATTCGCACAAAGGGTAGTGACAAGTTCATAGTTCTCTCGGCAATTGAGGCCCGCTCTTATGGCTTTGAATCCTTCGATTGGAAGGAAGAATCTCGCACCGATTTGTTAATGGATCTCCAGCTCCCCGATTTGGCAAGAGTCACTTCCTTGTCAACCAAGACCGGGAAAAAGCCTCATCTTGTGCGCTACGAACAACCCGGCTTGGATAGCCTGGGTGCAAAGTTTTACTTTCCGCGCCTGCTATCCGATGGGCGTCCTTTTGTCACTCTCCGTGATAAGGAGCCTCGGTTCGAGACCAAGATCGGCGGGAAGAAAATAAAGGTGAAGTTCGATCTGAAAAAGCTCGTTTACTTGGGTAGGTTGCAGATATGACCACCGGCGGGTGACCAAGAATGTGGACGTGAGGCACTGCGGGCACCAGCCCGTTCTCAGACGGCAACTCTTCCGGGCGCGGAAGATGTCCGAGAACGGGACTTCTTGGGAGTCAGGAGAGATTTCGCCTTTCCGAGCAGCCCGTGATACGTTCAAGTGAATTGCTTCAGAGTGGATTTGAGACAGTTAGGACAAATACCACCCTTGTTCTTAACGACCAACGCCCCATATTACGGCGTCACCATCCTGCTGGACGCGCATGACTCGAGCGTACAGATGGTGCCCCATACTGGCGAACTAGTTTACGGGCGTCCGGAGACGCGTCGCCGCAGTCGTACAGAGGTAATCGCATAAGAGCAAAGGTCATCCAGCGGCTCCTCGGACTCTCGGTGACAATGGGATTGATGGTCACTTCGACTTCCCCTTGCTGGAAAGCGCGAACTGGTTCCCATCCGGGTCCTGAAAGACGGCAGTCGATCCCCAAACTTCGTTCCTCGGCTCCTGTGCGAACGTCGCGCCTTTAGCTTTAAGAGCCTTCGCGGTGGCGAAGACATCATCGCACCAGAATGAGATGGACTGAAATTGACCGATGCGATTTTCATGGCCTTCCGGTGTGAAGAGAGCAAGCCCGGACTCGGAGCCTGGAATGAGCAGTTCGATCCATCTCTGGGTCTGGGTGAATGGTTGGTCAGTAACAACCTTGAATCCCAGCGTTTCGGTGTAAAACCTCAGAGCCACGTCCTGGCTGCGAACCGGAATGCCGACGAACTTGATCCCTCGTATCATCGCTGATCTCCTTTCTTTCGATGTCCGGAGCATAGCGTATATAAATTCCTCGCCGCAATGTGCTATCCGATGCTATATTGATTATCGGTATAGCGATGTTCTCTTTTGATGATTACGTGATTGACATCCTGATGCGCGACTTGGTCGGTCATGACCGGAGACCGACCAGCTTTCTTTTATACCTCTGGCTCCAGGCCGAACAGACTAGGAGAGGCGGGCCGGTCCAGGTGAGCTACCTGGAATTGGCGGAGTCTGTTGGCGTGTCGAAGAGCTCCACGCAGGCCGCGGTGAACTGGCTAGTTCGAAGGAAGTTGCTTTCTGTCAGCAAGGACAATATCACGGCAACCCCCTGTTACGCAGTGCTGAGGCCGTGGAGAGATGGAGCACGTTCCTTGGGCGCCCACGAACACTGACACCGCTTTTGCTGATACTTCCAGTCTAATGCCCCAGCAGTCGGAAATAACCGGCCAAGTGATCCTGCTGCAAACTGCCAAGATACGGTAGATCTCTATCGGGGGGGCTCCGGAGGTCGCCGGGCCGCGGCAGGGTTGGGTAACACAAGGCGACTTTTGGACAACCGACGGGATTCTAGTAGCCCTGAATGGGGGAGGTGATGCCAAACTTACTGCGCCAGGTTCATGCGGCGTAGGAGGTCCTGATAACGCGGGTCGGAACGCAGAGGCTCAAGCAGCCGATCTACGCCGATATAAGGGAGCTGGCTCGATCGCTCTTCGTAGGATTCCTCGAGCCAATCCAAGGCGCGGTCTTTTTCCCCAGCACACGCATACAGTTCCGCAACGTCCATCGGGTTGACAGAGGTTCGCTTAGATTGCGTCGCCAGCGTGTCTGCCGCCTGACGCATCCCATTTCGGTACCCGCCGTGCGCGTAGCCGCGGTCCAGAGCTTGGACCACTTCCAGGTCCGCGTGAAGCGCGAAATACTGCTTCGCTTCTGCCATTGCCTCCTCATACTTTCCTTTCTGGTGAAAGGCGGCCCAGAGGTTGTTATGGATGAACAGGCTGTCTGGTTGCATTTTCGCGGCCATGTATAAAGGCGCGAGAGCTTCGTCAGGCCTACCCTCGTTGATCAGTTGCACAGCCAGAGCCATGTGGAAAAACGGATTGTAGGGGTCTAATTCTAAGGCTTTCTCAACCTGGCCCCTCGCTTCTTGCGAACGCCGCATGGCATGCAAGAAAAACGAGTAGAAGCACCGCGCATTCGCGTAGTTAGGATTGATCTCGATGGCGCGCCGGTACTCTCTCTCCCCGGCTGCCCACTTCCATTCGTACCAGGTTAAGACTGTAGCCAGAAGATCATGAGCCTCGGCTAGCGTGTCGTCGAGTTCAAGGGCTTTCACTGCGGCCACCCTCGCTTTAGACCATCCCTCACCGGCTGGCAGGATCCCAGTGTGTGCGCGCATCGCCCACACGAAGCCGATACCCACATACGCCAACGCGTTGTTCGGATCTCTTTCCTGGGCGAGCCGGAAGTATTCCAGCGCAGTGTCGAGCCCTTGAGGGGTCGCCTTGTACCAGTGAAGGCGGCCCATGAGATAAGCGTCGTAAGCCCCGGGGTCGACTTGGCGGGCGCTGGCCAGTCGGGTACGTTCCTGAGGTGTAAGTTTTGTCCCGACCTCTTCAGCGATGGCCTGCGCCAGTTTGCCCTGCAGTCCGAGAACGTCGCGCAGGTCGTTTTCGTAGGTGCCGGCCCACACTCGCCGTTCGGATTGAGCCTCGACTAACCTGGCTGTAACCCTCACCCGGCTGCCCGAACGTAGCACCGATCCTTCGATGATTGTATCCACCTTCAAGTCCCGGCCTATATCCTGCAGTGACTTTTGTGTTCCCTTGTACCGCATGACCGAGGTGCGTGAGATTACGCGCAACGCCTGAATGCTTCCGAGTTCCGAAATCAGAGCATCCGTCATGCCGTCGGCGAAATACTCCTGACCGCTGTCGCCTGAGAGATTGGTCAGCGGCAGCACCGCCAGGGATCTGATGTCGGGGGCGTTGGCACGGCCAAGCAAGCGATTGCGCAACCCACCTACGTTCGATAGGACGAGCAGTACGCATAGCGCGATCGTGATCGCGGCACCAAGTACTGCTACGCGCCGCTTCTTCCACCCCAGTCCTGTTGGCTCTCGGATCGGTCGCCCGGATTCGGAATCGCGCTGCAGGCGTCGAAGATCGGCAACCAGATCCGAGGCATTCTGATAACGCAATTCCCGATCCTTCTCGAGCGCTTTATCAATAATCCGTTCCAGTTCCGATGGGATCCCCGTGATGATCCTGCTGACTGGCTCCGGTTTAGCGTGCAGGACGGCTGCCAGCGTCGAAATGTTCGAGTCTCCCTCAAACGCCCTGTGCCCGGTGATCATCTCGTAAAGGACCGCGCCAAACGAGAAGATATCCGAGGGCGCATTGACCGGCTTCCCTTCCGCCTGCTCCGGAGACATGTAAGCAACCGTCCCCATGATCCGGCCGTCTCCCGTCAGCGACTCCACGTTCGGCACCGTGCCGGTAACCTCGCTCTGTATGGGCTGCATCAACTTTGCCAGGCCGAAATCGAGGACCTTCACAAGCCCCGTTTCCGTCACCATGATGTTGGCCGGCTTCAGATCCCGGTGCACGATTCCCGCCGCGTGCGCCGCGGCGAGCGCATCGGCAATCTGAATGGCATATTTCAATGCTTCGCCGATGCGAATACCCTTGCCCCAGATGCGCCGGTCCAGCGTCTTGCCCTCGACATACTCCATAGCGATGAAGTCCACCCCGCCATCCGAGTTGATGTCGTGAATGTCAATGATATTTGGGTGATTGAGGGCAGAGGCGGTCTTGGCCTCCTGAACGAAGCGCCGCTTGCGCTCCGTGTCGGCCATCGCCTCCGCAGGCAGCACCTTGATCGCGACTGTACGGTCCAGGTGGGCATCGCGCGCCTTGTAGATTACCCCCATGCCGCCTTCGCCGATTTTCTCAATGATGCGATAGTGGAGCAGAATTCGACCGGTCAAGTCGAGCGCCGGCGCCTGATCACTGTTCGGTTTCGGAGGTGGATTCAAACCCATCTGTTCAGC
>DASQID010000208.1:0-3012 GCA_035631775.1 Acidobacteriota bacterium | reverse complement strand
CCGTCGATGAGAGAGTGGCACTTCAACCCATCGCTTTGAATGAGATCCAAAGCTTCGGAACTCATGCCGATTCGCGGTTTCCTGTATTCAATGTTGTTCACCTCCCTTCCTTTGTGGACTTTCTCAGCTGAGAAGATCGGGCGGAGACTCGAGGCGAGCTGTGAAGCTCTCCCGGCGCTTGGTTTCGTCGCCGTTTTCAAGGGCACCATTTGCCACCAGGATTTCGTAATCCGGATGGGGGGCTCACCGGCCGAGTCAAGGGTGTCAGATACGGGCCACCGGTGAAGCCTCGCAGCCAGGATTCGAGGATCAACGTGCGAGAGATCTGGAACAACGGAAGGTTCTCGCCTGCCTGAGCCCTTTCTACGGCATCGACGAGGGCCTTCTGGTCAATGATTCCCAAACGCGCGGCTGCCCAATCGGCATTCGCGGAAATAAGCGACTGAAACTCCGAGCCGATCCGGGCGAGGGGATTGCGGGATGCATAAGCTTTCCGTCTTCGATTGAGGACGACAGCCGGGACCGTGCCGGCCAAAGCGCGCCGCATTAGGGAACGGCGTTCGTTCGGCCGGACCAGTTGTTCGCGCGGAACGGCGTAGAGAAACTGCAGGAGTTCCCGATCGAGGTAGGGGTAACGCGTTTCGAGGGGAGGTTCAGAAGAAATCGGTCTGCAGGCGAGCTGACGGCGCAGCGCTTCAAGAATAAACATGTTGACTTGGAAACTCGGGCGAATCCCGCCGAATGCCAGCCGCCGCTCATACCCTCGCAGTGCGTCGCGATGGCGCTCCACGAAATCCTTGCTGAGCCAAGCCGGCGGAGTTTAGGGGCAAACTCGCGGCGAGGGGAGAAAAGAAGAAACGTGACTGGCTTCCGAGACACCGGGTCAGTCCGGGATTCCGGACATCGGAGGGCCCCTCAGAAATGCGAAGCCTGGAATAGTTATGATGAGAGTGAAGTCATTTCTGTACATTATCGTCACTTCTACGTACCATATACGTGAATGGAACCAAGGGACCTTGCCCGGTCGGCGGGTGCGAAGCTCAAGGGACTACGCGTCCATCTCGCGCTCACCTTGCGCGAGGTGGAAGCGCGCAGCCTGAAGCTTGCCGAAGACAAAAAGAACCCGGATTTCTTCATCTCTCGCGGATGGCTGAACAATGTGGAGAACGGCTCCTATACGCCCAGCATCTACAAGCTTTACAGCCTCAGTGTCATCTACAGGGACAGCTGGACGAATATCATCTCGTTCTTCGGGCTTCGTCCGAGCGACATCGGCCGCGATCAGGCGCTGTTCGGGCTGGGGAAAACGCATCTCGTCCCCGGGTCCGATGAGGGTGACGTTGAGAAGATCGTGCTTCCCCTGCGGTCGCGCGAGGAGCTCGAGCTCGATGAAACGACGCTGCTCAGCAGGTTGGTACAGATTTGGGGAGAGATTCCGGTCCGGCTGATCAAGCACCTGGACTTGCGTAAATCCATGTACGGCTACATCGGCCTGCGCGATTTCACGATGTATCCGCTCATCCGTCCGGGCTCGTTCGTGCAGATCGATGGGAATCAACGCCGCATCAAACACGGAACTTGGCGGACCGAATTCGACCGTCCCATTTACTTCGTGGAATTGAGGGACGAATACGTCTGCAGCTGGTGCGAAATCAAGGAGGGACATTTGATCGCAATCCCCTATCCGAACGCGCCTGTCGAGATACGCCGATTCCCCTACCCGCAGGAAGCGGAAATCGTGGGCCGCGTTACGGGTGTAGCGATGCGGATTGCGGAGTCGGGAACGCCCTTGGGTCCGGAAGCATAAAAAAAAAGAGCGGCGCAACGAGCGCCGCCCCGGTAAGGAATGCAGAAGCGCGAACATTACTCTCCCTTGCGGGTCCCGTCTGCTGTCTCGGTTTTGCCGGCGGCTTCGCGCTCCGCGCCGAACTCAGTTCCGCGCCTCCGGCTCGCAGCAATCCTCGCCGTGTCTATCTTGTAGCGCGCCGCCGTGCGAACGAGATTCGCATCTTTCCTAAGCCGCTGGCGCGGATTGTATCCCGAACAGTGCAATTGTCATGCCCGCGCCGCTGTTTGCGGGCACGCCGCTTCATGACGGTGCGGCAGTGTCCTTCATAGAGGACGTCAGGGTGCCTCTGTTTGCTCTGTCATGGAGGCGTGCGAGACGCGGAGCGGTTTCTCGCCGGTTTCATCCGCTCGACGAGCACCTCGATTTCATCCGGTAGCAAGCTCGGTCGGTGCACTGTGTGGGATAGGGCCGGCTCGGCACACAGAGGGAGCTATGGCCCTCGAATCGAGATCTGCGAAGTCGGGTGGAAAAAGTATCCGACAGTCGTCAGCATGCCGCAATTTCCCCCAACGGAACCTCGGGCCCGGAATGACTTCCGGCCAGCCCGTGGTCCATCACGGCCGTCAAGGCCATTAGGGAAGCGTGTCTTGTTTGAGGTGCTTTCGTGTTTTTGCAGGGGGGGCTTCGCTCAACCACCCTTGAATTCCGATTAGCGAAGGGCCATCTTCTGAGCCATGAGAAGAATAATCTTGCGATCTTGCTCCTTGGTTTTGCCCAGATGGGTGCGAAGTTTGCTCAGATACCGTGCATCCTTCCCCGAACTCCCCCATGAATCTCTGGGAGACGAATTTCCCTTGAACACGTCTGGCACCTTAGGCGGCCCTTCGCCATCGTAAAAAAGTTGATAAAGCGGGACCTCTAAGGCGCGAGCAATTTTCTCCAGCGTTTCAACGGCGGGAACGGTATGCCCATTCTCGACGCGGGAAATGTAGCAGCGGAGCAGGCCGGTGCGCTTTTCGATGTCGCCTTGAGAGAGTTGCTTTTCATCGCGCATTTCGCGGATGCGATCGCCGATAATCATGGCCGGATTTTTCCTCCGTTTGAGAAATGACAGAAGAATCCTGATTGGGAATGCCTCACTTCATGTTTCACAGCGTTCTCCTTTCCAAGGCACACCGGAGGGAATTGCGCCGCAGGCAGAGTGCCCGTTCACCTTCCGGACG
>DASQID010000207.1:0-8848 GCA_035631775.1 Acidobacteriota bacterium | reverse complement strand
CCAGCGTAATGGGAGCCTCCAAACGGGTGGCCGAGATGATCGTGCGCTATACGGCCCTGCAGGGCAACGGGAGCACACGCTTCTGCAGCGTGCGATTCGGAAACGTTCTCGGCAGCAGAGCCAGCGTGGTGCCCTTGTTCCAGAAGCGCATCGCCCAGGGAAAGAACATTCAGGTCACGCATCCGGAGATCAAAAGGTACTTCATGACCATCCCCGAGGCCGTCCAGCTCGTGATCCAGGCGGGATCGCTTGGGCGGCATGGGGAGACTTTCGTTCTCGACATGGGCGATCCGGTCAGAATTGTCGATCTGGCCAAGGACCTCATCGAGCAGTCGGGGTTGATTCCGGGGAAAGATATAGAAATAGAATTCACAGGACTCCGGCCGGGCGAAAAACTGTTTGAAGAGCTCCTGCTCACCGCGGAATCCGGGGCTCGAAGCACAAAATATCCCAAGATCTTTGTGGATAAGCCCATTCAGTACGATTGGGTCATCCTCGAACGCGCCCTGAAGTCATTCGAAAAGGCTGCACGTACCGAAGAAACAGAAGAGATCTATCAGACTTTTCAATCCCTCAGCATCGGCTATCAGAGGAAGGTCGTGTCTCTGCCCACAGCCGCCGGCAGGTGAATGAAGCCTGTCCAGAGTTCGGTCGCGCAAATCCTCCGCGTCCCACTGCTCCACTCTCTTACCATCCTTTCGAACGTCCACTCTCAGTCTTACGCATCCGGGATCTATCGCCGTGGTAACTGATAGGAGAATGGCCCTGCTTGCGGAATGGACGGGCATTATCGTAGTCGTGCTCTGCAGCCCGGTCATGCTGTTGCCCAAAATGCGCTGGCTCTGGCTCCTTGCGGTGATCCCACTCTCATGGCTCTTGCGCCTGTGTATCAAAGGAAGCCTCTTTGAGCCGTCTCCGCTGAACTCGCTGCTGCTCTTCCTTGTGCTCATGATCGGGGTCAGTTTGTACGCAACGTTCGACATACAATTCAGTCTGGGCAAGGTTTGCGGAGCACTGCTCGGTACTTTCGTTTTCCTAGCTCTAACCCAGTTCGTAAACACGGACGCACGTTTGAAGTGGTTCACGGGAGCCTTCCTGGCGGCAGGCACGGGGTTAGTCTTCATTGCATTGATAGGAACCGCGTGGTGGGCCAAGTTCGGGGTTTCAGCCCAGCTTGTGGACCTTCTGCAGCCTCGATTCAAGGGGTTGCCCGGCGCAGAAGAAGGATTTAATCCCAACGCAATTGGAGGATCGTTGATCCTGTTCTTGCCGCTTGGCGTCACTCTCGCCGCACATTTCATAAAGCGGGAGAACCGCAGAGGCAAAGCTGAGAGGCTCCTGTTGGGCGCAATCCTGTTTCTTCTTCTCCTGATGGGTGGGACGCTCCTTCTGAGCCAATCCCGTGGTGCTTGGCTGGGATTTTGCACGGCTCTGGCGTTGTTTCTCCTGTTGAAATTCCGCTGGATGTGGTGGGTCGGTGCCGCTGCCGGAGCCCTGGGTGCGCTCCTTGCCCTGATCTTCAAGCCTTGGACCGGCAGCGGGCAGTTATTGGCCAGTGGTCTCACCAGCGGAGCCGAGATCACCCTTCAAGCTCGCCTGGAAATATGGTCTCGCGCAGTCTACGGCATCGAGGATTTTGCGTTCACCGGCATGGGAATGAATGCCTTTCGAAAGGTGGTACAGATCCTCTACCCACTTTTCACGATATCTCCCGATGTGGACATAGCCCATGCCCACAACCAACTGCTGCAAACCGCGCTGGACTTGGGGATTCCCGGTTTGGTGGCGTACATAGCCATCTGGGCCGCCGTATTCCGTCTGCTTTGGCGTGTGTGGCGACAGTCGGCCGATCCTCTACATCGCGCGATTGCTCTTGGCCTTACCGGTGGTCTGATTGCCCAGTTTGTATTCGGGATTAACGATGCCATCGCACTCGGGGCGAAAGTAGGCGTTTTCTGGTGGATCGCGATCGCGCTGGCGGTGAGTCTCGAGAAACTGGACAGGAAGAAGGTGGAGTCGACAGACAAGCCAAAGAAAAAAACCCACAGGGCTTGGGAGATACCTGCATTGTGGGTTCTGACTTCCTTGTTGTCGATTTCGCTGGTCGGAAATCACCCCTATGTGGCTCTCGCGATCGCAATTCTGGGAGGAATCTATCTGGGCATCGAAGCAACCTCCATCAGAGAAAGGCAGGCAGAGCAGATTGGCGTCCTCGCACCATGAGGGCACCCGACGGGGAGAGCCGCAGCAAAATATGGACCTCGAAGATTGAAGGAGGTGGCGTCATGAAAAAGGCCCTCATTACTGGCATTACCGGGCAGGATGGCTCATATCTGGCTCGACTCCTTCTCGCAAAGGAATACGAGGTGCACGGAATCATCCGCCGCACCAGCACCTTTAATACCGATCGCCTCGACGATATATATCGCGACCCGCACGAAGCCGGCGGCAGGCTGTTTCTCCATTACGGAGACCTTACGGACGGCACCGGCCTGCGACGAGTTCTGGAAAAGATAGAACCAGCCGAAGTCTACAACCTGGGTTCCCAGTCACACGTCCGGGTATCGTTCGACCAGCCGGAGTACACAGCGGATACGGTGGCGACAGGAACGCTGCGTCTGCTCGAAGCCGTGCGGGACTTCTGTGGCAATGCGCCGCTGGGAATCCGGTTTTATCAGGCGGGATCATCTGAGATGTTCGGCGTCGCGCCGTCACCCCAAAACGAGAAAACGCCCTTTCATCCACGCAGTCCTTATGCGGTCAGCAAGGCCGCGGCGCACTGGTACGCCGTAAATTATCGCGAGGCCTACGGCCTGTTCATCTGCAACGGCATTCTTTTCAACCACGAGTCGCCCCGGCGCGGCGAGACCTTCGTGACGCGCAAGATCACTAGAGCCGCAGGCCGTATCAAGTACGGTCTTCAATCGAAACTGTTCTTGGGAAACCTTGAAGCGAAGCGCGACTGGGGCTATGCAGGTGACTATGTCGACGCGATGTGGCGCATGTTGCAGCAGCAGGAGCCCGGCGACTACGTGATTGCCACGGGCAAGTCCCACTCGGTGCAGCAGTTTCTGGAGGAGGCTTTTTCCTATGCCGGGCTCGATTGGCGGAATCACCTCGAGACGGATCCGCGTTACCTCCGTCCGACAGAGGTTCAAGCGCTCCAGGGTGACGCGTCAAAGGCAAGGGCAAAGCTGGGCTGGGAACCGAAGGTGGAATTCCACGAACTCGTCCGCATGATGATCGATCATGATCTGGAACTGGCGCGAGGGGAGCGCACGCTGCGCGACGCAGGCCACAATGTCGCCACTCGATCGGGTCTGTAAAAAAGCCACCGACAAGGGGAAGGCGCTAGAAGTGTTGGGCTGAAGACTTATGATCAGCACCAGCAGGATATATATCGCAGGCCACCTCGGACTGGTCGGGTCCGCCGTCCATCGACGACTGCTTGGGGCAGGCTTCGGCAACCTCATCGGGCGATCCATTGATGAATTGGACTTGCTGAACCAGGCCGCCGTGAACCAGTTCTTCGCAGATCAACGCCCCGAGTATGTGTTCCTGGCCGCCGCAAAGGTCGGAGGCATTCATGCCAATCGAACGTACCCCGCAGAATTCATTTACCAAAACCTTACCATCCAGTGCAACGTAATAGACGCCGCCTGGCGTAACGGGGTCAAGAAGCTTCTGTTCCTCGGCTCATCCTGCATTTACCCGAAGCTAGCTCCTCAACCACTCAAAGAAGAATATCTCCTCACCGGTCCGCTGGAGCCGACAAATGAATGGTATGCGATCGCCAAAATTGCCGGCATCAAGACGGCGCAGGCCTATCGGCGCCAGTACGGATTTCGATCCATCTGCCTGATGCCCACGAACCTTTATGGGCCCGGGGATAACTTCGAGCTCGAATCGTCCCACGTGCTTCCTGCGCTCATACGGAAATTCCACGAGGCCAAGCAATCCGACGCGCCGGAGGTTGTGGTGTGGGGTACAGGCACGCCGAGAAGAGAATTCCTGCATGTCGATGATCTGGCCGACGCGGCGCTCTTCCTGATGCAGAACTACGACCAGGAGGAAATTGTCAACGTGGGAACCGGAGAGGACGCAACAATTCGTGAGGTCAGCGAACTCGTCAAGGAGGTGGTAGGCTACAAGGGCAGGATTGTATTTGATGTAAATATGCCCGACGGCACACCGCGCAAAGTGCTGGATATATCTCGTTTGCGCTCGCTGGGCTGGAAGCCGAGGATCCCGCTGCGCGACGGCATCCGATCCACTTACGAGTGGTATCACTCACGTGGTCCGGCTTAACAGACCCATCGCTAAGGCGCAGAGGGTGGAGAACAACGTCATAGAACCGTAACGGAGAGACCCTTTTGATCGATGTCGAAATCGAAGAATCGCGCCAGCTTATTCGGGGGTTCCCGTTCCAGAATCTGTCGGACGCGCGCCGCGCACTCAGCGTCCCGCGCCACCATGAAGACAAATCCTCCTCCGCCTGCACCCGGCAGCAACTTCCCAATCAGATACCTTCCCAACGGCTTCAACAGGGCCTCAATCTTCTCGTTTGTCGAACCAGGATCCAAGGCCTTCTTCAGCTCCCAATAGCATTCCACTCCCCTGCCGAATGCATCCACATCGCCCGACGCCAGGGCCGCTTCCATCTTTTCCGCTTCCGCCTTCAATCTGTGGATGATGCCGATGGCGGCCGGGTCGCGCGACAGGTAACGGGCCACGACCTTCTGCAGTATGTGTTTCGCCATGCGTTTATAACCGGTATAGTAGAGCAGCAGGCGGGGCCTCAGAGGTCCCGACGACGTCATGTCGAAGGGGATCCAGTGGAGTGCGGGTATCTGCCGAACTCCGGGAACCGTGCGAATGAGCTTCACACCAGGTGTGATCCCGCCTATCTGATCTTGCCAGCCGCCACCGGTAGTCATCACTTGTTCCAGGTTGCTCGTGCGGGTGATTAACGAATCCCGGCTCACCGGCTCATCGAGTACACGCGCCAGGCAGGCAAGCACGGAGGCACCCAGTATCGAACTCGTGCCCAGCCCCGATCCTTTGGGCAGGGCGGAAAAAAGCGTGATGTCCAGGCCGCCGCCGAGACGCTCCAACCACTTTTTCAGCGGTTGCTTCGGATCCGAGGGACAGATGCCTGACAGTATGAGCGCTGCTTTTGGGAGTGCCGACCAGTCGGCAGGATTCTGGCATTCGCCTGGCCCGGGCGTCTCGGCGATATCGACATGCTGACCAAGATCAAGGCTGGTGAGCCTGATGAGCGGGCTGTCTGTGACCTTCGCCATCACCTGCACCGGATACTGGCCATTGAGTGTGACGGCCGCGTTCACTACGGCGCCGCCAAGTTCCACGCATATTGGCGGTGTGTCTGACCATCCGCCCGTGAAATCGATGCGCACCGGGCAAGTCACCCAGACGACCTGGTCCGGCAGGATGCCGAAACGACGGGATCTCATGGGCATATCGATCTCCTCGGCGACGGCGCCCGCAACTGCGTTGAATGCGGCTCGCTCGAGGGCTTGACCCCGGAGCTTCGGACGGGACGGAAGCAACGTTCGATATTTCTGATGAAGCACATGGGCAAGCTCGAAAAGGCGTGCCTGCTGAAGGAAGTCGCCGCCACGGCAGAGCAGCGTGTCAATTTGTTTTAACGCGGCTGTGGAGTCCTCCCTACTGCGGACAAGCGAAAGGATCTGCGAGGCCGGAAGCCAGGGATCACGATCCAGGCGATCGCCGAGAGTGTGAAGTTCCGCCAGCCGCCGAATCTCATCCCGCTGTTGAATCATTCGATCATGATCGACGAGGAGCATGAGCTTGGCCAGGCTAACTCGGGGGAGCGATGAAGCCAAGCCGGAGAGAGCAGCCAAGACATCGTCGATCGGGCCTACCGGCCAGAGAGACTTCTCCCACCTGCCTGAGGCCTTGAAGTCTTCGTCCATCTCGAACTGAACGGCGCTCCAATGCCCGGACTGAAGTGGAAGGCAGACCAAGCCATGACCTTCGGGCAGGCGGAGCGGCTTGCGCGCTTCTTTGGGGTAGCCGACTACTATGTTCCGGCCTGGGAGATGGAGCGGCTGATCCGTGTGTACTGCTTCCAGAAGCGCTCCATCACCGGCGGTAATCTGTTTCGAGCCAAGAATGCAGTTATAAACAAAGGAGCCTTCAAGCGAAGCGCGCTCTGCCACGGAGGATCGGTGAAAGTTCGAAAAACCAAAGGAACGCGCAGTGCGATTCAGCACGCCGATGTTCGAGAGGAGCTCACGGCTGCTGCCGATGTGGAAGAACTCGCAGTACGGCAGGACGTTCACATAAAATGGCTGCTCGTGAAAGGCACGATAAAGATGCGCCATGCGTCGGCGATGAGATTCGTCCGCCCCAATCTGTGCACCTATTCTACGCAGATAGGCGGTCTGATCCAGCACAGGCACCATCGCCATTGCAAACTGCTCATAGAGGTCTAGGGAGGGGCACCGGCTCGAGGCAAGATCGCGCACGATGCCCGCTGAGGCCTCGACCCGGCCCTGTCGCATCCGCACCCCAGCGGCAGCAAGCCAACTTTCCGCAGTGGCGGGATTCAGGCTCAGAAGGCCCGTGTCCACCAGGACTCGCCCAGCCGTGTCAACGGCTCCGCGCCGGCGCGCTGTTTCTTCATCGGGCTTCTGAAGGAAATCGCGTACTCGGCCGTCGCGATCGGCAACATACACCCCATGTTTAGTGCCGCGCTCGATCGGGCCCGGATAGGCTACTCCGGTTACTCCAGCGCGACTGAAGTCGACAGCGGCAGGATCGAAGGTGAGGAGGACGTCACCCGAGGCAATCAGTAACTGCCCGGACTCGGGCGCCGGCAGTGCAACGAGACTTTTCAGCACCAGGTCGAAGAGCGCAGCCGGGCAGCCGTCGTCAGTATCGGCCGGCAGCGGTATGAAGATCTTCCCCTGCGCAGCATACGCACACAGCCGCCGGCTGTCCCCACCGCTGTGAATGATGAGGATGCGCCGCCCGGCGAAGAGATCTGCAAGTGATTTCGCATCAGGATGTCGGCTCCCCAGCACGCAGGCAAGCTCGAAGAGGACCCACAGCGTCGATCCACCGGAACCCACCCGGCGATCCTCGGGGTCAGGGACGACTCTCCAGCGGGCCACGCCTGACAGTGCCCTCCGGGATGATCGAGCTTTCAGTTGGGCTTCATAACCCCGGGCCTGGGCACGGTTCGCGGCGGTCAGTATCAGCCAGTCGATGGAAGTAGGCATGGCGCCTATAATACAGACCCAAGGAGAAAAATGAATTACAAAGAGCGAAGAAGAGCAACTGTGCACCGGGTCTGAACGGGCCTTGCATAACCCCTGTGGGGGCAGGTCAGCGAACCGTCCGGGTGACAATGGGGCCAAGGCACAAGAATTATTCACGCCTCGCCGCTATTTTATCTCTTCTGGCGCATGCCTGTCGCAGGTTGTTGCTCGCGACGGGTCACTGACCCGTCGCCACAGGAATCCCGTGAACACAGTGTCGAAATCGAAGTTGAGAAGAAACACAGTTTAATTTGAGCCACAACGAGAATTTGCGCAGGCTTCGTCAGCCTGCTCATGAATAAGTCAGGTTAGGGGGTTAATTCCAATTCCAAACAGGGAAAAGACTTTCGCCCCTGCCGGGGCTCTATTCAATGCAACATCCTATCCGGGGGCTGGCGCCCCCGGCTACTATCTCAGGCCCCTCCGGGGCCGGCAGAGAACAGCCGGTCCTCCCGACAAGCGCGCGCTCGTGACCTACTCGAGAGGTCTTCTTGATGCTCCCCTCTCTGGATCGACGGAAGTCTACCGGGCAGCTTTGCATTGTGGCGGGGAAGAAGATTTTGCTGCGACCGCTCCGGACACATCCAGAGGCCTCAGCGGCCCTGCGCCTCCGCCATGGGTTTCTCCCTTGGTTGCGGTTGTGCTGCTCCCAGGAAATCCGTGGCGTTTTTTTTGCTTCCGGTTCCAATCGCTCGCGCTTATGGTTTGCCGCCGTGACTCGTTGGCTTGGCTTTCTGCTTCCTGCCATATTTCGCCAATTCTTCTCGAACAACGGATCGAACCGTTTCCTTCAAAGTCTCCTCTCCGGATTCAAGATGCTCCCGCAATGCCTCATTGATCAGCGACTGGTAACTCCCGCCGCCGGCAGCATGGACTCGAGCTCGGAAGGCATCAAGGATATCGTCGTCAATGCGGATTGTGATTCTCGTCTTTCCAGGAGGGAATCGGCTGACCGCTCCACGTTTCCCGAGAGTGAAGTCATATTCTCTCTTCATAATAGGTAACTCCCATATTGCCGGCGTTCTCTGCGCGTTGCCTTTCTCGCTGATATGACCCTGATTCGATCCCCGCGCCACGTATAAACGACGACCAACAATCGGTCGAGGGCATCTCGCCCCAGAGTGACGAACCGTTCCTCTCCGGAGGTTTCCTCACAAATGGTGATTGCCAGAGCGTCATCAAGCGCCGTGACGGCATCAGCAAAATCGACATTGTGTTTTTGCAGGTTCCTGGCAGCTTTGAGGTAATCCCACTCGAAGCTCACACGGTGATTGTATGCACATGCGTGCATACTGTCAATGGCCCGGTAGATGTCGTACTCCTATGCGCAGATGAATCTGTGGCTGGCGGATTTGGGTAGGTGCAGTTCGAATAGCACCGGAGCGCGGATGGGCAAATCGGTATGCCGGTCACCGATTGTTTGTAGATACGAGCTTTCCACGCAATGACCAAGCCAACCCGCGGACCGCAGGCGGCAGATCGATTCCCTCGCGGCGCGCGCACGGCTCACAAGTGGCAACGCCACAGAATAGCGCGTTCAC
>DASQID010000206.1:0-4618 GCA_035631775.1 Acidobacteriota bacterium | reverse complement strand
CTTGCGCCCCCGGCTACTTGCTTGGGCCCCTCCGGGGCCCGACCTGACGGCGATTCATCGAGTTTCGCGACAGAAACTAACTAGACAATGACACAAAGCCCGCAAGGATTCACAAAGTTTCAAGTGCTGGTGTAGCATATTTCCTTCCGGAGGGAGCTTGACTCGACGCTTCTGGCTCATCAACTGCTTGGTCGGCGCGCTGCTGATAGCCTCGGCAGCGCTGGTTGTTGACAGCTTCGTCTACCAGTTCACGGAGGTGAACGAGACAGCCGGGGACGTTCTGGATTCTCTCGTCTGGCTTTCACCTATCCTCTTTTTCTCCCTGATTGCCCTGATAGTCATCCTGCGCTGTCACGACGACAAACGACTCCACCGCATCGGACTGCTCATCATTCTGTTCTCCCTGTTTTGCCGGCTGGCATGGGTCTGCTACTTCGACAGTTACCAGGTGAATGACTTCGGCTTCTATCTCAACTGTGGGGCCGACACGGCCGCTTCCGGAAATCCCGTGGCTTCCAGATTCTGCGGCGCCGAGTACTGGAAGCGGTCGGCCGTCTACACCTATCCGATCGCTCTCCTGTTCGGAAGGTCCCTCCTCGCAATCAAGCTCGTCAACGTCGTGCTGGCGACACTCACTTCCTTGATTTTCTTCCGGCTGGGAATACTTGTAGTCGGGGCAAGGTTGGCTGCGATCAGCTTGCTTTCTTTTATCTGGCAACCTGACCTGTGGTACGCGATGACACTCGCCAGTCCTGACATACCCGGCCTCTTCTGGCTGGCAGTCTTCTTTTATCTGTGTGCGGTTCTGCAGCGACGGCTGTTCGGGCTCGGAGTCCCTCGCTGGACCGGCCTGCGGCTCGCTTGCCTGTCCGTGCTGCTCGGGGTGATTGTCTTCTTCCTCGATTTCACGCGTACTTATCACTACAGCGCGATTCTGGCGTTAGGTTGCTATGTCGTCCTGGAATCACTCCTCGTTTATTTCCCAAAGCCTGATAAAACGAGTGCCAATACCGAGACATCCGAGGCGGTATCGGTTCCGAGTCGCTTTCGCATGGTCGCGGTGTACGTTGTCGTATGGTTGCTCCTCCCCGTGGGAACGTACTTGCTTATGAGCCAGGGCTTCTGGAAGCTCTGGCGGATTCCACAGGAATTCGGAGGTTCCAACCTGCTCTGTGAAGTCACAGCCATGGACGTATTGGGCATAAATTCTTACGAGGAGATCAAGGATTGGGCTCTCGAACAGTGCCCGAGCCTAGATCAGGATGAAGAGGCTGCTTTTGCTGCCAGAAAGTTGTTGCACGAGCTGACCTACAGTCCGTCGGAGTTTTTCCGATACCTGCAGCGGAAAAACGAAAATCTCGGTCTCGCCGATGACTACCTGGACTGGTCGACATATGCACGGCCGGAAACCTGGGACACGAGTTCGCCTAAAGTCAAACACCTCAATCAAAGGTTCGTGCCGGAACAAAGAGGCGCTATCGCAGTGGCCCATGCCTTGCTGCTGTTGCTCGTGCTCTGGCGGCTGTTGCTTTATCCCCGGCACCCGTTCGGACGGCAGGAGTGGATTATGCTGTGCTTCTCAGGATCCCTCTACGCCTTGTTGCTCGTCCTGCTGGAGAGCCAGCCTCGCTATGACATCTTCCTGATTTTCATTTTCTCGTGGATGGCGGCTCTGGCTCTTGACGATATATTTCGGCGCCTGATGAGGAAAACACTCGTATCTGCGTCATCCCCGGTTTCGCGCATGCAATTCTATCGAGGAGGGATCGTCCTCAT
Organism: Acidobacteriota bacterium; assembly: GCA_035631775.1. Taxonomy (GTDB): domain Bacteria; phylum Acidobacteriota; class UBA6911; order UBA6911; family UBA6911; genus DASQID01. The sequence continues at coordinate 2,842 of DASQID010000206.1, read as the reverse complement.
TGGCATCCTGGTGGGAGCATACTGGAGCGCAGCTCTGGCGATAAGAGGATCTCCCCTCACTCTGAGGGATCAGACCGGATTCGTGTCGGCAAAGGCCGATCTGCTACCCTTGGAGTTGAGGCCCAGCCCTATGGTGACTCCAATATTCGTCAAGAACAACTTCAAGGAGGTGCTGCTGGCGTATCCGGCGGGTTCGCCGGTGCAGGTCAACAGTCTCCTGGCGGCGCAACGGAGCTTCAGTGTTCCCCGGAGAACCGGTCATCATTTGCGCTTCTTCATATCAGTCTCGGCAGCGACGGGTGAGCCCTTCGACAACAAACTCAACTGGGAGGATACTGACCTGGAATGCCTCGTGGCGGTAAACGGCAACATTGTGGTAAGGGAAAAACTGAAGGAGATCGATGGGGGAAATCACTACGTCTCACTTACCGAGGACGACGGAATCGTGTTCACTCCTCAAACGACCATTCAGTTCATTGTCCGCAATTGCAGCGGAATCGAAAACGTCGCAGCAGACCGCGCTCCCGTAGCCGCTCTGGAATACATAGATCTGCAATAGCAGGGGCCAGAGACTATTTTTCAAATGCGATGATTATCGTCAGATCGCCGCTGCCTGTCTGTTCGAGCCCGTGCGAACTGCCGGTGCGCGTCAGAAAGGCGTCTCCCGGCTTTGCCTCGAATGTCCGACCGTTGATCGTCATTTTGCCCTGCCCGCCGATAACGTAGTAGACTTCGTCTTCCCTTTGCTCGTGGTAACCAATCGAAGCGCCTGTGTGCAGTACTCGTTTGCGAAATGAGAACTTCAAACCCGGCGTCTTGTCAAAGAAAACGTAGCCGGTTGACATCCCTTTTCCGTTGTGCGGTCCAGGTTCCTCCTTGGCAACCAAGTTGTCGCTCTGCACGTAGTAGCCCTCCTGGGCACCTTGCACAAAGCCATTGCCGGTAGGGACCAATCCCACCGCAATGAATGTCAGGGCGAGGATAGCGGCATTCTTTTTCATTGGCATCTCCCATAGGTCGTTTGCTGAAATCATTGATCGTTGAGCGTCAATCCTTTGTACCAATTCTCTGCACTGTATCCGCAATTCATTTCCACTCAACTCCCGGTCCCCGAGCCCCGACCCCTTTAACCGATCTCGAAGCGCTCCGCCGTTTCCACGAGCACCTCCAGATTCTCAGGCGGCGCATGTGGTGGGACTGAGCAGGCTGTGCTGAGAACATAACCTCCGCCCTTTGCTCCAGCCTCCAGGCAACTCATGGCCGCCGCGCGGACTTGGTTCCTTGTTTCCTTCAGCATGACATTCACTGGATCCAGGTTTCCCTTGATAAACAGCCTCCTCCCGATCCGATCTTTTGCGTCGGCCAGCTCTACGTTCCCGAGTGGCGGCGGATCGAGGGTGTCTATCCCATCGGTTCCCGTTTCACGCATGAGTTCCAGGCGATCTCCGATCCTTCCGCAGGTGTGAGTATAGACAGGAATATCATGAAATTCCTTTATTCCCCGGATCACCTTCTGCTCGAAGGGGAGTACGAAACGGCGATAATGACCGGGAGAGATGAATCCCGCCCCCGCGAATGCCGACGAGATCAAGATCGCATCCACACCATGCTCTGCCTGTCCCCGACCAAGCAGGATCGTCCCCTGGGTAAGCGCCTCGAGACACTCTTCGCACTTCTCCGGATCGTCCACCAAGGCAAGGAGCGCATTCTGGTGATCGACTAATTCGAATAGCTGGGTGAAAGGGGAAAAGATCTCACCATGAATCGAGACGTTCGCGCCGACGCGCGCCCGCACATAATCGATCGTATTGAACTGCCAAGGCGGGAATATGGTGTCGCGAGTCGCAGCCGATCCCGTGAAATCCCAGGAGAGGGGATACGTGAGCCCTATGAGATCGTGTGGTTCGACATAGAGGAGGTCCCGGGGATTGATTCGCTCGAAGGGGATAACGTACCGCTGCCCATCCTCGCGGAAGACATGTGGATTATCGTCCGGGGGACACACGGTGAACCACCCGTTCCTCCAGTGTATAACCGTGTCGCCTCCTCTATTCTCGACTCGACGGACGTGACTGCGCCAGTTCGGGTCGCGGCCCGGGAGGTTTATCAAGACGCCGTCAAATCGATAGCGCTGCTGAAGCTGGATGAGGGCTTCGCCGAAACCCTCTGTTGTATGCCAGATCTCGATTTCGGGAATGTCACAGTTGAGGAAGTAGTGTCCCAAGGAAAGCTGACACATGACCGGCACTCGGTCAGGTGCTTCCATTCGCATCGCGGCTGCCACACGTTCGCGGCTGTTCATCCGAATATCTTCCGCCAGGGAGGCACCAAAGGTCCACAAGCTAACCTTCAAATCCTTGCCACTTCGACAAGGATACAACACCTGTCTTGGCGCCTTTGCGTCTTAGCGGTGGCTTTTCAAAAAAAGCCACAGCTTAAAAGCCACCGCCAAGGCGCGAAGACGCGAAGAAACGCCAAACTCCTTTGGTTGCGGTTATGCTGCTCCGGGTAATTCGCGGCAATTCTTCGATTTTTGTCAGGGGACTCGGAAACATGTGGTAAATCTGTCGCCTCTCTGGAGAGTTATAGATGAATTGGAAACGATTGAATCTTCTGCCCTTCATTGTCTTCATCCTTACCCTTGACAGCGCCACTGCGCAGGAAAGGCTGTCAAAGGGTCCCATCATTCAAAACGTTCAGACTAATCGGGCAACCATAAACTGGGTTACGACGAGGACGGTTGGAGAACTCCAGAAGTTGGGATCCGCCACCGCAACTCCTGTCGGAGAACAGGTGACCCACCAGGTCGAGTTGACCGGTCTCGAGCCCGGGACTGCCTACC
>DASQID010000205.1:0-6811 GCA_035631775.1 Acidobacteriota bacterium | reverse complement strand
CCCTGGAGAGGCGACAGAAGGGCGGTCGTGTTCCGGAGTTCTGTCGCCCGGGGCTTTGGTCGAGTGGGACGAGAGACCCCGGGCTGCGCTGCGCTTGCCCGGGGCTACTGGCTTGCCCCCCTCCGGGGGGCTTCGTCAAGCCACCCGCTCTGCAGGTCGTGGCTGACTGAGTTTTGCTTGAAAGAATTGCCGGCGTCGTGAAACATTACGGGTGGAGATCCTGCAACCGAAAGGCATTGCTGTTCCGGAGTTGCTCATGGAACTCAACAAAGCCTCAATGAGAATAAAGAGTCCTGCAACCGAAGAGGATTTGCTGCAAATGCCCGACGACGGCTTCAAGTACGAGCTTGTTGACGGCGAGATTATCGCCAGCCCTTCGGGATTCTACTCGTCGGCAGTTGCAGCACGGATCAGCTATTTGCTTCAGATGTACACGGATAATAATCCGGTGGGATTGGTCGCGGGGGCGGATGCCGGCATTCGCCTGCCCGACGGAAACGTCAGATCGCCTGACGTAAGCGTCGTCAGAATCGAGAAGCTGCCAGACGGCAAGCCACCCAGAACGTTTGGCGCTTTTGCCCCGGACCTCGCTGTCGAAGTGCTTTCCCCGAGTGACTCTCATCGCCTCATTGCCGACAAGATCGGAGAATACCTGCAGTGCGGCGTCTCACTCGTCTGGCTCGTCGACCCTGAGGCGAAGAGCGTGACCGTATTTCGCTCGCTGACGGATGTTCAAAACCTGAAGTCCGGCGATACCATTACGGCCGATCCGGTGTTGCCCGGGTTTTCCTGCACCGTAGACAGGTTCTTCGCCCCATTCTAACGGCATTCGATCGTTGGGCCACGGGAACAGGCGGTGATACCGATGCGACAGCATCGATGGCCGGACAAGTCAAGTCGCCGGAACTTCGATAGGCCGTTCTCGAATCTCACGCGAGACGATCGAGCGACCTCCGGACTCGGGAAGCGAATTTGCACGGATCGGTACGAATCTAAAAAGCCACCGCTAAGACGCAAAGACGCGAACGGACGCTACTTGTGGCCGTTGGAGAAGTAACGCTCGACGACGTTGATCAGCGTGTTCAGGCGCTCGTCCGTGCGACGCTGGGACTCTGCCAGCGCATCCATCCGCCGCGCTTGTTCTTCTACTATGCGTCCGATCCTTAATGTCAAATCGCTAAGCTGCCCTATCTGGCCGGAGTTCACCGCGAGCTGTCCCGAAATCTCGGCCATGCGGGCGTCGTGCTGAGCTTGACCGGCGGCCAGGAACTCCAGCTGCCGCTCGATTCGCTCAAATCGTTCTTCCGGCGTCATGAATGTCATTTTACTCCTCGGCAGCACTTGACGCCCATAATGTTTCCAAAGGGACCCGGAGATTTCAAAAAAAAAGGACGCGGAAAAACGCCGCCTACGGACGCAGCAGGCGATTCCCTCCTTCAGATTCTTGTTGCCTGTCCCTCAAAGCTCGAAACCGGCACAGCGTCTCCCGCAGAGCTTCCGCCATGCGCATCTTTTCAGGCCAGGAGAGATGCGCGCGATCTCTTTGCCATTTCGCATGTCGCTCGAGCCATTGGGGCGCATCATTCATCGAAAAACCTCCTTTCGAAGCGCGTCCAGGCTTCGAAACTGCTGTGGAATGCTCTGCACCTGAAAAACAGGTGCAGAGCAACTATAAGGGGCGACAGAACTCCTGAACACGACCGCCCTTCTGTCCCCCCTCCAGGGCTGTCCACTTCCTCCATTCCCAACCCCGGGCTGCCCTTCGCTTGCCCGGGGCTATTGGCTGGGCGCCCTTCCAGGGCGCGGGCTTACTTTTATGGTTGATCCCTGCATTTCCGTGTCTCAGGAAAAAGCAGAGTGTTCGGAAGTAGGACGCGGAAGAACGCCGCCTGCACAAAAATGTCACGGTAGTGACAATTTTCCCTGATTTTGGCAGGAACTCATTGACGAGCTGAATCGTACTAAATAATTGATATAAAATGATTAATAGGATAATCCGAGTTTGGCACGTAAGTTGCTTCGTTTAATGAATGAGGAATACTATTATGTGGCTGGCTTTGGGCATCCTGGCCTACACAGCGCTCCTTCTTGCAGGACTGCTGTTCCTCCGAGGGGCAAACAAGCGCGAAGCGCCCAGCCCCCTACCCACAGCCGTGGATCAGAGCCAGCCCGCGACGGGAACTGACCGAAGACCTGCCTAAACCCTTTTCCCTGCCCGGCGAAATACCAGGGAAAACCCTCCCGCAAAAATCACACCCAGCACCGCACCCGCAACATTACACATCAGGTCGGTAAGCGAAGACGATCGTGTCGGCAGGTATACCTGTATCAGCTCGATCGCCAGGCTGACGACACCGGCCGAAAGGACCGTCCACAGGGTGTTCTTGAACCAGCGTCCGGGTCGGGAATACGTCAGATGGATAAAGAAGCAAAAGCCGAAGGGCACAAATCCCAGAATGTTGATGACGATGTCCTCGATGTGCGAAAAGTTGCGCAGGGACTCCGTCCACGGGGGCGCCAGGACTGTCTTGTGAATGACATGATAACTGTCCGGGATCAGAAGCGCGCGACCGTTGGCAGAGAGATCCGGGAGGGTGTGCCCGTGTTTCTCGTCGATTGCATACAGGGCCGCAAGCGCCGGCTCGGTAGAGAGATCCGCTGCTCGGCGTGCACTCCACAGCTGGTTATGGCGCGAGATGTCGGAGGCGCCGAGCGCGGCGTCGTAGACCGCCAGGCCGAAGAGCTTCCCGATCCATGAACGGCCGCCGGCGGCGGAACTGCCGAGAATCAGGCGTCCCCGGAGAGTGCCGGACTGCGGCACAATTCGGGGCCAAGCCCGGGCCAGGATTCCGTCCACATACACGGCAGTTCCTGCCGGACCGGAGGTGAGCGCGATGAAGCGCAGGCGCCCATTCCGGAGGGCGTCGATAACACCGACCTCTCGGTACTTTCTCCTGCCGGCCGAATCCCACAAGGGCACGCGCAGCAAGAGAGAGGACTTCCACTGGCCGATCAGGAGATTTGACGGGATCGCGCCGTCGTACAAGGAAAGAATGCAGTGGATGTCGTGAAGCGCGTCCAGCTCGGAGGTAAGGAGGAGCTCGATCGTGATGGAGCCGGAGGACAGCTCGATTGGGTACTCGCTGAAAACGATCGATTGGGGGCTGAAGGCAAGCGCGCTCTCGCCGGGCGGCCATACTACCGTGTTGCGGGGGGCGAAATTGAAGGGCCAAAGGCCGACGAGGAAATAGCCGACGGTAATCGCAATGGTGGCTGGCCCGGCGTACTTCGAGAGTGGCAGCATGGTGGGGGAGCATATCAGGTTGGTGTCAGGTCTTGAAGATTTCATTTGCTGTTAGCTGTTAGCAATTAGCTTTTAGCTATTAGCTTTTAGCCTTTGGCTAGGCTAGCTTCTGTCGCCGAAATCCTTGGCCGTGCGGAAAGCGCCCCGGACGGGCGACAGATAACTCATAGCATACAGAGGTCTCTCGCCCCTGCCGGGGCTCGAGATTATGCAATATCCTATCGCGGGCTTGCGCCTCCGGCTACTTGCTTGGGCCCCTCCGGAGCCCGACCTGATGGGCGATTCGTCGAATTTCGCGGCAGAAACCAGGCTTAAAGCCAAAAGCTAATAGCTAATGGCTAATAGCTAACAGCTGACAGAAAATCAAATCTTCAACGCATGACACCTTGTGATAGGGTAAGGCACATGAAGAAAGTCATCTCAGTGGTGGGGGCGAGACCGAATTACATGAAGGTCGCGCCCGTACACCGCGCATTCGAACGCTACCGGGACAGTATCGAGCACCTCATCGTTCACACCGGCCAGCACTACAGCCAGTCCATGTCCGACGCGTTCTTCGAGGACCTGAAGATGCCCGAGCCGGCCGAATTCCTCGACGTCGGATCCGCCTCGCACGCCGAACAGACCGCCCGAATAATGGTGCGTTTCGAAAAGGTCTGCCTCGAACGAAAGCCCGACCTGGTCCTGGTCGCTGGGGATGTCAATTCCACCATCGCCTGCGCGCTGACCGCCACCAAGTGCGGCATTCGCGCGGGTCACATCGAGGGCGGGCTGCGCAGCTTCGACCGCACCATGCCCGAGGAGATCAACCGCATCGCCACCGACGCGATCTGCGACTACTGCTTCGTCACCGAGCAGAGCGGGCTCGACAACCTCAAGAAGGAAGGATTCCCGGCGGAGAGAGCGTTCTTCGTCGGCAACACGATGATTGATTCCCTGCACTTCGCCATGCCCGCTGCGCGGAGCTGCGGCATTCTGCCGAAGATGGGACTCTGCCCGCACGAATACGCGCTGGTGACCCTGCACCGGCCGAGCAATGTCGACGAACCGGGGCAGCTGCGCCGGATCCTGGAAATCCTGGCGGAGCTGTCGCGGCGCAGAATAGTGGTGGTTCCGCTGCATCCGAGGACAAGGAAGAATGTCGATCTGTTCGGGCTGCAGTCCGTGATCGAGAGCGCACCGGGACTGCGCGTCATCGACCCGCTGGGCTACATCCACTTCCTCGGCCTCGTGCTGGAGGCGGATTTCGTGCTGACCGATTCCGGGGGAATACAGGAGGAGACGACGGCACTGGGGATTCCGTGCATCACGATGCGCACTACCACGGAAAGGCCGGTCACGTGCGAGATCGGCACAAATATACTAGTGCATCCGGAGGCGGAGAAACTGCGGCAAGCGATTGCGGATATGATGGATAAGCCGCGGAAGGTGGGAAGGGTACCGCCGTTGTGGGATGGGAGGGCTGCCGAGCGGATAGCAGAGATACTCGCGAGGCTTCTAAAATGAAAAACTGGGGACGCTCCCCTATTTTCTGGCCATGGCCAATTTCCTACGGTCTCCAAAGCAGTTTGCTCAGAAAATAGGGGAGCGTCCCCAGTTTTTAGCGGTGGCTTTTTTAGCTACTTATGTTATAGTGGGAGCTTCAAAGATAGAGCGTTCCGAGCGCTCGTCCCCTTGGTTCCTGTTGCCTTCCGGCAGCCTGAGCCAGAAATAGCCCTGTATTTCCGAGCTATGCATTCCCCTGCATAGAACGCCCACACTAACTCGACTCATGACCGTTCACCGCGATATCGCTGAATGCAGGCGGGCGGAGCAAGCACTGCAGGAAAGCCAGGAACTGCTCCAGGACTACCTCGAAAACGCCAACGACATGATCCAGAGCATGACCCCAGAGGGGCGGCTGCTCTACGTCAACCGGCGCTGGCGTGAAACTCTCGGCTATGGCGAGATCGATCTCGATCACCTCGCCGCCGAGGAGATCGTTCACCCGGACTCCCTGGCCGCGTTTCAATCATCGCTGCAGCTCGCCGCCGGCGGGGATTCCGTCGAGAACCTGAGTCTCGTTCTGATAGCTCGGGACGGGCACAGCATCTTCGTCGCGGGCAACATGCGCCCGCGCTTCGAAGGAGGCAGGGTCGTCGCCCTGCGCGCGATCTTCAGCGACGTCACGAAACACAAGCGCGCCGAGGACGCGCTGATGCGCGCCAGCGAGGAAGTGGCGCGCTCGGTCACCGACCTCAAGGAGCGCACGCGCGAGGTCACGCTCCTCAGCGACATGGGCGACCTGCTGCAGTCCTGTCTGCAGGCGGACGAAGCCTACCGGGTGGTCTCTTACTTCATGCCGCGGATTCTGCCGTCGGTGGCCGGCGCCCTCTGCGTCGCGAATCCGTCTCTCGCCGTGTTCGAGACCGTCACCTCGTGGGGAAATCTGTCCGGCGCCGAGCGCATGTTCCGACTGGAGGACTGCTGGGGACTGCGCCGCGGCCACGTGCACTTCGTCGAGGACCAGGAGTCCGTCCTGCGCTGCAGGCATCTCGGGACGGCCAGGCCGGTTCAATATCTTTGCGCACCCCTTACCGCTCATGGCGAGGTGCTGGGCGTGCTCCACCTCCAGCCCAACCTCGCATCCGCAGATACGGATGCCGCGCGCGGATACCTCCCCCACTCCGCCCAGCGCCTCGCTGTGACTATCGCCGACCGCATCTCGCTCGCGCTCGCCAGCCTGAAGCTGCACGAGGCCCTGCGCCAGCAGACGATCCGCGATCCCTTGACCAGCCTGTTCAACCGGCGCTACATGCAGGAGTCGCTCGAGCGCGAGCTGAGACGCGCCGTCCGCAGCAAGCGGCCGCTCGGCATCCTCATGCTCGACATCGATCACTTCAAGAACTTCAACGACTCCTTCGGACACCACTCCGGAGACATAATGCTGCGCGAGTTCAGCAAGCTGCTCACCATCCACGTGCGCGGCGAAGATATCATCTGCCGCTACGGCGGCGAGGAGTTCGTGCTCATCCTGCCCGAGGCCAGTGTCGAGGCGACGCGGCTGCGAGCCGAGCAGCTGCGCAAGGCGACTGCGCTGCTGCGGCTCGCGAGCCACGGGGAGAGCCTGGAAGGGGTCACGATCTCGGTCGGCGTAGCCGGGTTTCCGGATCATGGGGATACGATGGAGTCGCTGATGCGGGCGGTGGATCAGGCGCTGTACCGGGCGAAGGCGGAGGGGCGCGACCGGGTCGAGGTCGCGCGTGGACCGAAGGACCGGCCGACGATCGTCCACCTCCCTAATAGCAACCTCTGATTGCGGATTAAGAAGATCCTCGAATTCCGCACTTGCGCGCGCCCTGGAAGGACGACAGAAGCGCGGCCACGTTCAGGAGTTCTGTCGCCGGTGCTCGTGGCTATGCAATATCCTATCTGCCCGCCCGGGTTTCGGATTGCGAGTCAGCTACCACCCGCAGAGCGGGTGCCTTGACGAGGCCCACCGGAGGGGGGCAAGCCAGTAGCCCCGGG
>DASQID010000204.1:0-7228 GCA_035631775.1 Acidobacteriota bacterium | reverse complement strand
GGTATCTCCGGCCTGCGCAGCCTCTACGGCAGCACGGACTGATGAGAAGCGTGCGCCGGGACCAACGTGCAGGGTCTCAGCCACAGCCGTTTTCGCAGCAGAGGGCACGAGAAGCGCAGAGAGGGTGATAAATTGGAGAATTCGCAGCGCGGAAAGCGGATCAATGACCCGGATCCTGCAGGCGATCGACTGTCCCATCGGCCGCAGGGCAGCTCGACCAAAAGAGGATCGCGTCCTTTCTATCCGCAATCCGCAGTCCGCAATCCGCAATGATCTCATGCCCTTTTCCTGGAGAGAAACATGGCCACGAGCAGCAGGAGAGAGAACGCGATCAGCGCATAGGAGGCGATGTCGGGAAAACTGTAGATCGTGAAATTGGCGATTTGCTTTGTGCCCAGGAGCGGCGGCGTGAATGGCGGGACCTTGATCGCGGCAGTCGGATTCAGGTTGTGGCCGTAGCTGTACAGCCGATGATAGAAGCTCCACAGCGAGAACAAGCCGAAATAGGAGAAAAGCACGAAGACATCCACCACGTTGGCCATTTTGCCTATGACCAGGGAGCGCAATGACAGCAGCATCAACGCGCCGATCCCGAACGGCAGCCAGGTGAACTCGCTGAAGTCACTTTCCAGCAGCGGGCGCATCCCGATGTAGTGATTGAGCGAGTTGATCTCCCTCAGGTCGTCCCGGTTTGCGGACTTACCTCCTTCGAGCTGAGAGGCATAAATCTGCATACTAAGCCCGTCGGTGTACTGGTTGGAGTAAAAAGACATATTCCAAAGTGGGAACAGATAAGCGGGAACAAGGGCGACGACGGCAACCAATATCAGGATGCGGCTGTTCATAGTGAGCGGCAGTTCAAAGAAGACGTTTGCCTTGTCCAGAGTGATATTCATGAGGGTCCTGTGAGAATAATTTACGATTGACGATTGACGATTCTATCGAAGTCTATACCTTCTCAAATCGTCAATCGTCAATCGTAGATCGTTAATCCAGTTACTTCGGCTTCACGAGCAAATACCCCTGCATCTCCTGGTGCAGAGCCGAGCAGAAGTTTGTACAGTAATACGGGAACACACCCGGCTTCGATGCGGCAAACTCGATGGTCTTGGTTTCACCCGGATCGACCGTTATGTTGATGTTGTATTCGTTCAATCCCAGGCCATGGATTTCGTCGGTAGTCTGCTCGATATTGGTCACGTGGATCGTGACCTTGTCTCCCAGGTTTACCTCGATCTTGTTGGGCTCGAAGCTGCTACGCACGGCGACCATCTTGACCGTGAGGCTGTTTCCGCTCCGCACGATCCCGGCATCCTTCACGTCCCAGATGGCATTCGGGTTCTTGTTATCCTCTTTCGCATATACCTCGATAGGCTTTATCTTCTCGGCCCGAATGATCTGGGCATAGTGGGGTTCCGGCTCCGTGAAGGCGTCGTAGAGCAGCTTCATCTTTTCTCCCGTGACATCGATCAGCTGTGAGCACTCCGGCTGAGACGGGCCGACGCCCATGTGACGCCCGTGCGAGAGTTTGTTGAGCGCCACCAGGTATTTGCCCTGCGGATGCATCGTATCGCCTTCCGCGGCGGTCAGGTGGCCGATGTTGTAGGTGACGGGGATCTTGTCAACCACCTCCCAGGTCCCCAGCTTCCATTTGGCAACCGCGCTCTCCACGAACAGGCTGGTGTAAGCATAGCCCTGGTCGTCAAACTGCGTGTGGAGGGGCCCCAGCCCAACGTTGACTTCCGCATCCTTGACATGGTCGTAGTTGAGCACGGGAATCCCGTCCTCGTTTCCGCTGAAGTCTTTGTTTTGAATCGCCGTCTGGATCTTTTCGAAGTTGAAGACGGTCGTGATCGACTGCAGCTTCCCACTGCCGATGATGTATTTGCCGTCGGGACTCACATCGACACCGTGCGGGCTCTTGCTGCAGGGTATGAAATAGACGAAACCCGGCGTGTCCTTGGGATTGATGACCTTGACCCCGCCGAGCATCTTGAACTTGCCGTCCTTGATGGCCTTTTCGGCCTCTCGCCAGTTGACTGCGGCGATGTAGTCGCGATCCTTCTGCGTGGATGTGACCTCCAGCTTGCCAGTGGCTCGTTCGGAGTTATAGCAGGTCCAGAAGGCCCATCCATTGCTCACACCTTTGCCTGCGTCGCCAAGGTCGTAGTCGAAGGGAGGCATCAGGATCTCCCATCCGAGGCTCATCTCTCCCGACTTGGGGTCTATGGCGATTCCGGCCGCGACCCCGTTGTACGCGGTCGCATAGGACTCGACAGGCGCATAGGTGCCCTTGGGCAGAGGGATGGAGAAACGCGATGCGGCGAGCAGGTACTCGCTGTTAGGCGTGATGAATGTCGATCCGTGATTGCCGGAGACGTTCGGCAGCGGTCCCAGGATCTGCCTGGTCTTGAAATCTCTCAGATCGATGCGCGCAACACGGTTGTTCGCGTTATCGTTGACGAAAAGCCAGCGGCCGTCGTAGTCGCCGTTGGTTTCACTCAACGCCGGATGATGAACATCCCCCCACGTATATTCACCGAGCATCTGCTTGGTTTCCTTGTCAAAACCGTAGCCCGTGGAGGAATAAGGAGAAAATACGGGAATGGTTGCAATGTGGCGCATGGATGGAACGCCGGCAACAAAAACATTGCCCGAGTGGCCACCCGAATAGAAGAGATAGTAGGGATCAGTATCTCCGGGCGCCACATAGGTGGCTATGGCGGCTTCCGCCGTTCCGGCCCGCTCGACTTTGGGCTTCTTGCCACAACTGACCAGCACAGCGAACACCGCCAGCGCGCAGAGCACGCCTGCTCCAAACCAGGTGATTTTTGATTTATTTCCCATGATACCCCCTCTGCTGAATTGGTCCCTTATTTAGGCTTAAAGCCTGCAACAAAAATAACCTCGCAGTTTGGCTGAGGGAAAGCTCCCGTGGCGCCGGTCATCAGGCCGGCCCCGGGGGTCAGATGACCCCCGGCACATGAGTACCTCCTGTGTCAAAATGCGATCTTATTTCCGCGCGAGCCCTTAGAGTCTTCGCGCCCTCAAGCCGGCTTTCAAAAGTCACCTTAATGACATGCGGACGCAAAAACTCACGAAGACTTCCTATTTCTGTTTCTGAGATTGATCGAGCTTACTTTGATATGCGGCCTTTAGCTTCTCGACCGCTTCACGCTTCTCCTCCGGCGAGAGCTGGATTTGGGTAGAAAGCACGACCGCCATGGTTCCGGTCGGGTTTGCGAGAAAGTCCTCCAGCGTTCTACCGAAGCGACTCTGAACATCCGTAGCCGCCAAGGCGAGATCGGGTCCGATTTTGGTGGCCGAGTCGATTCCAAACGCGCTCACCGAATGACAGATAAAGCAACCCTTTTTCACGAAGAACGCTCCCTCGCCAGTCAGCATCAGCCGTTCCTTCTCGGCTTCCTCGGGAGTCGGCCGATCGACCGGCGTCGCGCCCGGGATGTACCGGACAGGCAGTTCCTCGCGCTTCCAGCTCATGACGAGAGAAGCCAGCGCCTTGGCGTCATTGGTCGAAAAACCGAAGTTGGGCATAACCGTTTCCGGTACCAAAGCCTTGGGATTCTGCAGATGCTCGACGTGCCATGCGAATGCGGTCTTGACGCCTGAAATTCGTGAGTAGTCGTACTGCTCGGGTGCTTTGTCGCCCACGGCGGTCAGGTCCGGGCCGATCACGCCGCCGCGCCCGTTGATCGTATGGCAGGCGCGACAGCCCTTTTCCTGCACGAGCTGCTTTGCGCGGTTGATGAAGTCCACGCCCTTGGTCTCCCGGTCATAGCGATGGCATCGGTTGCACTGGATCTGCATGAGGGCCCCTTTGTCCCTCACCAGGTAAAGGTCGCCCAATCTCTTTGCCAAAAGGGGCTCGTCCCAATTCTCGGCAAAGCCATGGGCCGACTCCACCTCGGTCGCATACCCCTGCCCGCCGTGACAGACGGTGCAACCATACTGTTGAAGAGTGTGGCTGCGAAGGATCTCCTTCGGGTGGGTCTTGAAAGGGTTCGCGGCGGTCTCCAGGCCCTTCCATTCCATACCCTGATGGCATGTGGTGCAGCGATCTACCCGCCGCAGGTCCTGAGCCCAGATTTGTTGCAGCCCTCGGGGGATTTGCGCGACCCTGTCCTTCCCGAACTTCTCGAGCACCAGATCTCTGAACTCACTCTGGTAATCCGCCCACTCGGGCTCAAAGTACGTCCAGTACACGAAGAGGCTGAGTAGCAGGATCGCGGCGCCGAATCCATATAACCACACGGAATCTTTTCGATACACTCGAGCCTCCGTCAGAATCTGCGCGGCAAGTCCGGCCAGCTTTGCCAGGGCCAGTAAAAATTCCAATACGGCCCGCGCAGGTACGTGCCGACGATTGTGAGGATTGCGACCGCCATCACGATCGCCAGGAATAGAAAGTTGTGCTTGCGCCGTTCAGTGGCCCACCAGACCCCGAGAGCGCTTATTGCCGTCTTGTCCAGCCAGGGGACGGCCACGAGCCAGGCGACAAGGAGAGCCGGGATGACAATCCCGCCGATCAAGGCCCCGTTTATGGTGAAGCCGCCGATGCTGAAGGTGGTGTCCGTGACCAGTTCCTGCAGCCACAGGAAGTACCAGGGCGCCTTCGCCGGATTGGGCGTAATGCTCGGATTGGCGGGCTCCTCCAGCGGCGCCCGGAAAACCAGGGTGAGCACGGAAGCGACCAGAAAAGTCGCCAAGAGGACAACGGCAAGCCGGCGAGAGAGATTTGGCGAAGAGGCGACGGTATGCTGGTCCTCGTCGACCAGCGCCGCCTGAACGTGCACCGAAGTGCCGCTCGCGATCCCCAGCAGCGAATAGGTCTTACTGCGAACCGGAGGTTCGTTGAGCGCCTTCTGCGACAGGGCCAGATGGTCCGCGCAGGCGAGCCCGCCGTCCTTCCTGACACGCCACATGTGGTAAGAGAAGAGAAGCAGTACGACGACAGGCAGGAAGAAACAGTGGAGCACGTAGAAGCGCAGCAGGGCGCTTTGATCGATCGTGCTGCCGCCGAGAAGCGCGAAACGGAGCGGTTCGCCCACGAGTGGCGCGGCACTGGCAATATTGGTTCCGACCGTGATGGCCCAAAAGGCAAGCTGGTCCCAGGGCAGCAGATATCCGGTGAAGGACAGGAGCAGCGTGGCGAGGAGCAGGACGACTCCTACCACCCAGTTCAGCGGCCTGTTCTGCTGGCTGTTCACCGTGTTCCGGTAGGCCGCGGTCAGGAACACCCTCATCATGTGAAGGAAGACGAAGGCCACCATCAGGTGAGCAGCCACGCGGTGCAAGCCGCGGATGAACCAGCCGAACGAAACAACGAACTCGATGTCCTTGACCGAGAGGTAGGCCCTCTCGACCGAGGGTACGTAGAGAAACATCAGAATGACGCCGGTGACGGTCAGGATCAGAAACAGCACGGCGGAAATTGTTCCCAGCCAAAATGAGTAGCCCCAGGAGAGGCTTGCCGTGCTGATTTTCGCCGGGAACCAGTGGAGCAGGAAGTTACGGACTATGGAATCGCCTGCCTCACGATCGCTCGCAGGTTGCCAGGTCCAGCTTATCTTTTCCCAAACGGATTGTTTCATGCCACTCTCCCCGTCATACCGTCAGTCGAAAATCCCTGTCCGTTTTTTGCGCCAAATCCACGATGAGCTGGCCGTCATCGGGGGAAACCTCCAGCCTGTAATAGGCCAGCGGCTTGGGCGCGGGCCCCGCGTAATTGGTCCCGTCGCCACGGTACTTCGAGCCGTGGCAGGGGCAGAGGAACTCCACCTGCTCCTCGAATTCGCGACCGGCGGCAGCCACCTTACGCGACTGGCTCAGGCGCTGCATCCTCACCGTGCATCCGAGGTGTGTGCAGACGGCGGATATCACGTGAAAAGTGTTCCGCTCGCGGAAGACAAACAGGCGCTTGTCTTCCAGGAAGCGGGCCCCTTCGCCGAACAGATCGGGCGCACCGATCTTGAAGCGGACGGGCGCCTCATAGGTGACGTTGGGAAGCAGCGCGCGGACGAAGGCTACAGCTTGTCCGGCCAGCCCGGCCAGCGTCGCGCCCAATCCAATCCGGGCAAGAAACGCGCGCCGCGTTGGAGCCGTCTCGGACCCCGGCCCGCCGCCGGGGGTTTCGGGACCGGCAGGGGAGACCTTATCCTCAGGAGGGCTCTTCCTGCTCCACATAGTGAAAAACCTCCATCGTCATCGCATCCGTCGGGCAGCGAATGGCGCACAGGCCACAACGGATGCACTTTTCGTCGTCTTTGATCATTGCGGAAAGGAAAGGACCGGAAAGCACGCCCGAAGAGTCGAGTATTTTCTCGACAATTTGGGCATCCAGATCGAGTTGCTCGACCGGCACCAGCTTCAGGCAGTACTCCGGACAGATATCCACACAGCGATTGCACAAAACGCACTTCGCCGGGTCATAGACCGTTTGTATGTGGCAATAAAGGCAACGCTCTGCCTGCCGCCGGGCCTCGTCGTCGGAATAACCCGTCTCGACCTCGGAGATGCCGGTCCTGCGGTCGAGCGAAATAGAAGGCGGAACCTGGCGGGGGTGTTTCTCGTATCCAACCGCCATGCGGTACCTGGAGGTGGGAATCTTTTCGATCGACAGCCGCACTGCCGGCGTTGCAGATCTGCCTCTCAGAAAGTCATCAATCGAGAGGGCCGCCCGCTTGCCGTTCGCGACCGCCTCGATGAGATTGCGCGGTCCGAAGGCGACATCGCCGCCGGCGAAAATGCCCGGAGCCGTTGTCGCCAGTGTCCGCTCGTCGATCCTGATTGTGCCGCGCGGAGTTACCTCCACCCCGTCAGCCGCCTTCAGAAACGACAAGTCTGCCTGCTGTCCTATCGCGAGAATGACGGAATCAGCCTCCAGGACCTCATTGATGTCCGGGTCATAGATCGGATTAAACCGGCCGTCCGGATCGTAGGTGCGGGACACGCCCATCAGCTCGATCCGCCGGACACGGCCGTTCTCACCCGAGAGCCGCCTGGGCCCGCGTTGAGGGTGAAAAACCACGCCCTCCCTTCTTGCCTCTTCGAACTCCTCCTTGCCCTGGCTCGTCCTCAAGACAGGCATCTCCGCGAAGGATTCCAGGCTGCACATCCTGACGTCGGTCACACCGGCTCGTATGGCCGCACGCGCAGCATCGAGTGCGGCAGGCATGGATCCTTCTCCAGAGGCACCGGCTTCTTCCTT
>DASQID010000203.1:0-4878 GCA_035631775.1 Acidobacteriota bacterium | reverse complement strand
TCTTTTCCTGTCCTGTCGAAGAGGACCGGGTGTGGAGCGTTTTGGGTTACATCGAACTCAATCCGATCCGCGCGCAAATGGTCGAGAATGCATGGGACTGGGAATGGTCCAGCGCCCGCGCCCACATTACTGGCGAGGATCCGACCGGCCTGCTCGACATGGACTTCTGGCGCGAACATTTCGACGGTGCCGCATGGCGCGAATACCTGGAGAAGATGGCGAAAGAGAAATCTCTTGCCGACCGCATCCGCAAGGCCACCGCGAGAGGGCGTTTCTTTGGAAGCGACGAAACCGCCAGGCAGCTGGAAGTACAACTGGGCAGGGAGATACTGCCGAAAAAGCGCGGCCGCAAGTCTAACTCTAACGCCCAATCTACGAATTTGGGAAAAGAGTAGCCTGGCACCGATTTTCCGATTTTCCGATTTTGGGCACCGATTTTGTATGTATGAGTTTAATATGCACCGCATGATTTGCACAGGCACGAGGCTGTGTTTGCACGGATGATTTGGACAATCGAACACAAGTGCTTTTGATTCTTTAAAATGCAGCCATTGAAGGGGGGATGCCGATCTTCAGGCAGTGCATATGGATCATATACACCTTCTCTCGCAGCCCACGCCGATTTTACCAGGCACTTTTTTATAAGTTATAACGAATAAAAAACTTCCATTAATCTTCCGAGTCCGTCACGTCCTGGCACGCGCTTTGCGTAAACTCCAGCCTGATACAAAACCGAGGCACGGGAGCCACGGGAGAACACAGGGGGGATAAGGCAATGACAGCAGAGCGGGAAACAAATCAGACCAGTATCCTGGTCGTGGATGATGAGGCGGGTGTTTGCCGGAGTGTTGAGAAGATATTGAATCGGAAGGGCTACCAAGTATCGCAGGCTCTCTGCGTTTCTTCAGCTCTTGATACGCTGGAGGGTGGAAGAGCTTTTGACTTGATAATAGCAGACCTGATGATGCCGCAGGTCGGCGGCCTGGAACTTCTTAAGATTGTCAGGGATCGTTGGCCGGATACGCCTGTGCTGATCATCACCGGGTACGCATCCATAGCTTCGGCCGTCGAATCGACGAAAAATGGTGCGGTGGGCTACCTGCCGAAACCCTTCACCCCTCAGGAACTGGAGCAGGCAGTGGAACAGGTTCTCAGCAGCTCCCCTTTCGAGGTCCCGCGGGCAGATAACGTGACGTCGGCGGGACCTATTGATGTGGACATGCCGTTCGACAGGCAGGAAGTCGCCTTGGCCACTTCGGCGCGGTACGTGGAACACCTGACTCGCTCGGACATGCCGCTCATAGAGAGCCAGCCGGCACCTGCGGTGGACTATTGCAGCAAGGGCCAGCGATCCTGCAAGCGCATGATCAAGCAGGGCATGTGCAAGCAGCCTGAGTGCCCGCTCATGGTGGCAGAGCGGAAGAAGGCCGCGAAGGCCGGAATCGTTGTTTCACTCATTCCCGATCCGATCGATGTGGATATGCCGTTCTCTCGGACGGAAGTCGCCTCGGTTACCGGCGAGGCATATGTCAACGCCTTGGGCCGTTCGGACATGCCGGTCACCGGTTTCTGGAAGAGTGCGAAAGCGGCGGCTCAGACACCTAAGGTCTTGGTGGTGGACGACGAGCCCGTGGTAGTAAACAGCATCCGAAAGACACTTGCCAGAAAAGCCTTCAAGGTGGCGGAGGCGTTTTCCGGGCGGGAGGCACTGGCACGCATCGCAGCGGAGAGCTTCGATTTGGTACTGCTTGACATGAAACTGCCCGATGCCAACGGCCTGGAATTGGTCCGCGACATCAAGAAACGAAAACCCAATCTTCGGATAGTCATCGTCACCGGGTATGCCTCGATTGACACGGCGGTTGAGGCAATCAGACGCGGTGCCAACGATTACATGCCCAAGCCATTCACTCCCGATGAGCTGTATGCCACAACGGACCGCGTTCTGAACCGCGGTGTGGCCTGAGCCGCCCCACTGTCGCATCGTTGCGACCCAGCGTCTCAGCGACAGTGTGTTCATGTGCGGGAGGTCATCGGCTGAAAGCCCGGGCCAGCGACCGGTCACTGACGCGCGCGCTGCGTCCCGTTTGGGACGCAAAGATAATAGCCAGGCACTTTAGTGCCTGGAGCTCTCCGACACTCACCTCGCAAGTCCCGTAGGGGACGGCTGAGTTTTTCATCGCTAGTTGTTCACGTCAGTCGTCCCTAAGGGACTAATCCATCCTGGTACTCCACCATCCCGGCGATGAGCGGCACCGCAGGAGTTTCCTCGACATGAGCGGTAATAATACGGTTCTAACGCTGGGCGGGCAGTTTCTCGCGTATCTCCACGAGCTGGCGCGCGATTGCGTCCAGACGGTCTACGAGAGCCTTCTGCTGCACGTCGTCAGGAGAAGGTTTTTTGCCAACAAAGAAGATCGTGCCTCCTGGTTCGATCACGGCACGCTCGATATCCTGCAGGCTCGAAAATCCTTGCCGGTGGGCGGCTGTTTCCAGCTCGGCCTTGGTAAGCAACTCCTTCTTCATACGCTCCTCTCTTAAAACGCCACCTTCAATCAGTGCATCGGGTTCCCCTTCCACGATGTGCTCGAGGTGTTCATGCGTGAAAAGGAAGCGCACCACGATGTAATTCACCAGCAGAAGAGTTGCAGCTCCGATCAGGCCTCCCGTCAGCGAATTATCCTCGCCGATGATCGCGTTCTGAACGGTGTTTGAGAGGGTCAGCAGAACAACGAGGTCGAACGGATTCAATTGAGCCAGCTCACGTTTGCCGGCAAGGCGCAGTCCTACAATGAGGAAGATATAAACGACCAAGGGACGGATAACCTTCTCCAGGATCGGGACGCCGAGTGCGAACATGTCATGCCATGTCGTATGCATTGGGGAACCTCCTCTTAGGGCTTGTGCCGAAATCAGAGCGATAGTAGCATACGCCGATTCGTCGAAGCCAAGCAGTGGTGCGAACCCTATGGATGATTCGATCGAACTCAGCAAGCGCACGCGCCGCCGCGTAGCCATCAGGCTGATGCCCTATCTTTTTCTCCTCTACATCATCGCCTTCCTGGACAGGGTGAATGTGAGTTATGCCGCCCTTCAGATGACCCGGGACCTTGGCTTCAGCGACCGTGTTTTCGGGTTCGGAGCGGGGATTTTCTTCGTGGGATATTTTCTGCTGGAGATCCCGGGCACACTGATTGTGGAGCGCTGGAGCGCCCGCAAGTGGATCGCGCGCATCATGATCTCCTGGGGAATTCTGGCAGCGGTGACGGGCTTTATTAGGACGTCTAGCCAATTCTACTGGATCCGCTTCTCCCTCGGCATGGCTGAAGCCGGATTCTTCCCCGGGATCATCGTCTACCTCTCGCACTGGTTTCGTTACGAGGATCGGGCTAAGGCAGTGGCTTTGTTCATGTCTGCTTTGCCCCTCTCGAACATTATCGGATCGCCGTTTTCGGGATTAATTCTCGGTTTGAATTGGTTCGGCATAGCCGGCTGGCGCTGGGTGTTTATTCTCGAGGGGGTTCCCGCAGTCATCTTCGGCGCCATCACTATTTTTTATCTGACGGACTGGCCTCGTGAGGCGCGCTGGCTCCGCGAGGATGAGCGGCAATGGCTGACCAACGAGCTGGAGCAGGAGAAGCGGCTGCGAAAATCCGTCCGCTCCTACAGTGTGCTGGAAGCCTTCCGGCAGCGAGACGTCGTTCTGCTGCTCTCGGTGTACTTCTGCACAGTGACGGGATATTACGGCTTCACCCTTTGGATGCCCACCGTCCTGCAACGACTCTCAGGATTGTCTGATCTGATCGTGACCCTTATTGCCGTGCTCCCTTATCTCTGTGGGCTTGCGGCGATGTTGCTCGTGGGCTGGCACTCGGACAAGACCGGCGAGCGCCGTTGGCATACCGCAATTCCTCCGTCGGTTGCGGGAATCGGCTTGTTGCTCGGCATGGCAGCAGGTGACACGCTTGCCGTTGTGGTTGCGATGTTCTGCATCGTCGCGGCCGCCCAGCATGCGTATCTGCCGAGCTTCTGGGCGGTTCCAACCGCCTTTCTGACGGAGTCGGCTGCCGCGGCTGCCATCGGCCTGATCAACTCAGTGGGAAATCTGGGAGGCTTTCTCGGCCCCTTCCTTGTCGGCTATGTGCGGACGGCTACGGGATCCTTCTTGGGGGGAATGGTCTTTCTTTCCGCCTCGCTGATCCTTGCGAGTATTCTGGCCGCACAGATAAAGCCCCCCGTCACCCAAGCTGCCAAGTGAAGGCCGCATATCTCAGGATTGCGGATTGCGGAATTGGTGTCGGTGCCGCCCGTAACTCCCGAACGTGCACCATTCACTCGACGGTGACGCTCTTGGCCAGGTTGCGTGGCTGGTCGACATCGCAGCCACGCAGAACGGCAATGTGATATGCCAGGAGCTGGAGTGGGATGATGAGCAGAATCGGGCTCAAATAGTCCGAGGTTTCGGGTACATAGAGTACGTGGTCGGAAACTTGAGAGATTCGTGTGTCGCCCTCCGACGCCGCGACGATCACAATCCCTTCCCGCGCGCGCACCTCTTCGATGTTGCTGATCATCTTTTCGTAGCGCAACACGGAGCGCGGATTGCGCGTGTCTCTAGCGGCCAGAGCCACAACCGGCAGGTTTCCATCGATCAGGGCATTAGGTCCGTGCTTCATCTCACCCGCCGGGTACCCCTCGGCATGGATATAGGAAATTTCCTTGAGTTTCAGGGCCCCTTCCAGGGCGATGGGATAGTGGATGCCGCGCCCGAGGTAGAGGCAATTGTTGCACTTATAGATTGCTTTGGCAGTCTTCTCATAGATGCAGGGCGCGGTCAGCATCCCCTGCAGTTGGTGAGGCAGTCGTGTTAGCTGCGCC
>DASQID010000202.1:0-3990 GCA_035631775.1 Acidobacteriota bacterium | reverse complement strand
TCTGCGTCGATCACCATTGCCACCGGCACACCGAACTTACGAGCCAGATCGTCGACAGGATTCGAATCCCTCCACCCCGGAAGAAATTCAACCTCACCGATTGCGCCCGTAAAGGGATCCACGGGTCCGGTGCATCCGATTCCAATGCCGTGGATCCCGACACCCGCCGATTGTGCGGTGCGACGCAACATGCTTTCCATGCGTTCCAGCGCATGCGCATAACCCCGCCGGGCATCAGTGGGAGACTCCAACCGGGATGTCACGCGACCCTGTTCATCAACGATGCCAACAGCGATCTTAGTGCCCCCGATGTCGACTGCCCCGAGCATTCTTCTCCACCTCCAAAATCCGCGCGAAATCGTGAAGCCACTCCGACTCGGCCTCAGACCAGGTTGCAACCGGCATCTGTGGACATGGCTCAGGCTCCACCGCCCAGCACCTTGTAGAGTGTCACCAGATTGCCCAGACGAGCCAGCCGGACGCCGACCAGTTGCTGCTGGGCTGCATAGAGCGCTCGCTGCGCAACGAGAACACTGAGGTAGCTGTCGATCCCGCCCTTATATCGTGCCTCGGAAAGGCGATAGGTTTCCTCCAGCGAACCCACCAGGGATTGCAGCGCGTTCTGCTGGTCCACCAAGGTCGTCCGCAGACTCAGAGCGTCACTGACCTCACTGAAGGCCGCCTGTATCGCCTTCTCATAGGTGGCTATGGCCGTGTCCCGGTCCACTTCTGCGGCCTTGAAGCCGGCCTGCCGGGTACCGTAATCGAAAATCGGCAGTGCCGCTTGCGGCGCGAAGTTCCAGGTTCCGGCAGCGGGCTTGAACAGGTTTGTCAGGTCACTACTGGTAATGCCGGCTGCGGCAGTCAGGGAGATGCGGGGGAAGAATGCCGCGCGAGCGACCCCGATGTTGGCGCTGGCAGCCTTCAACTGATGCTCAGCCGAGAGAATGTCAGGACGACGGAGCAGCACATCGGAGGGCAACCCGGCAGCGACATCCTTCAGAGTTCCGACCTTTGCCAGGCTGTCGGGAAGCAGTGCAGGCGGGACTGGCGCTCCGACGAGCAGGTTGAGAGCGTGTTCGTCCAAAGCCGCCTGGCCGGAGTACCTGGCAATATCCACACGTGCCGCGTCCACCTGGGTTTGAGCCTCACGGAGATCCAGGTCGGAGGCGATGCCGACCTGACTGGAGCGCCTGATTAACTCGTAGGAAGACTGCTGTGCATCCAGAGTGACCTGGGCAAGCCTCAGGTTCTCCCGATCGGCGGCCAATGCCAGGTAAGTGCCGGCGACGGCGGCCACCAGCGAAATCTGAGTGGCGGAACGAGCCTGCTCTGTCGCCAGGTATTGCTCCAGCACGCTGCTCTTCAGGCTGCGGATACGCCCGAAAAGGTCCAGCTCCCAGGCCGCAGTGCCCAGGCCTACGGTGTATTGCGCTACAGTCTCGGCATGATCTTTACCCGACAGGTTCTTGGGCACCCGATATGCGTTCCCGCCGGCTGTGGCGGCAATGGTGGGATATAGTTCGGCGAGCTGAATCCGATATAAGGTCTGAACTCTTTCGATGTTGAGTGCGGCCGCCCGGAGATCACGATTGTTTGCCAGTGCCAGCTCTATGACCGATTGAAGCCGCTGATCGGTGAAGAATTCCTGCCATTTCATCTCGGCCGCAGCCGGCGTCCCTGGCGCGGCAGCCGGACCGGCGGCATTTTCAGGCCAGGCGGCAGGAACCGGTAATGCGGGACGGCTGTACTGGGTGCGGCGCGGACAGGCGGATGTAAGCACAAGGACTGCAATGAGAGGGATGAATCTATGCATGATTTCTGTACCCCTCCGTTTGGTTTCCGGCCTCAGGGCCGGGTTGCACGCTCTTGATCCCGAACTTCGAGCCGAAGATCCGAGTCACCACCACGAAGAACAACGGTATGAAGAATATTGCGAGGAAGGTGGCTGTCACCATTCCGCCCAGAACGCTGGTGCCGATGGCCGTCTGGGCTCCACCCCCGGCTCCGGTGGCGAGTGTCAGCGGCAATACACCGAAGCCGAATGCCAGCGACGTCATCACGATAGGACGAAGCCTGAGCTTCGACCCTTCGAGTGTGGCCTCGATCAGGCCCGCTCCCTGTTCCACGCGGATCTTGGCGAACTGCACGATCAGGATTGCGTTCTTCGTCGTGAGTCCCAGAACAGTGAGGAGCCCAATTTGAAAATATACGTCGTTCGCTAATCCCCTCCAGGAGGAAGCCAGCACCCCGCCGATCACTCCGAGCGGCAGGGCGAGCAGGACGGAGATTGGAATCGACCAGCTCTCGTACAGCGCTGCCAACACGAGGAAAATCGCCAAGATGGAGAACGCGTACAGGAGTCCGGTCTGGGACTGGCTCAGCCGCTCCTGATAGGAGACACCGGTCCAGTCATAGCCGATTCCGTGGGGCATTCGCAGGGCGATCTCCTCCATGGCCTGCATGGCTTCGCCGGTGCTTCTGCCGGACGCCGCCTCGCCCTGGAAGTTCAGGGCGGGGAACCCGTTGTAACGCTCGAGTCGGGGAGAAGCATAAGTCCAGCGCCCCGACGCGAGAGCGGAGACTGGAACCATGCCGCCCGCGTTGTTTCGAACATAGAGCCGGGTGAGATCCTCCGGCAGCATCCGGTATGGGGCGTCCGCCTGCACATAAACCCGATGAACTCGGCCCCCCTGTAAGAAGTCGTTGACATAAGCGCTGCCAAAGGTCACCGAGATCGAACGTTGAATCGCCGGCACCGACACCCCGAGAGTACCGGCCTTCTCCCAGTCGATATCCACCTTGTGCTCGGCCTGGTCCGGCATCCCATTCGGCCGGACGGCAGTCAGCCGCGGGTCGCGCATCGCCTGCATCATGAGCTGGACTCGGGCCTCCATCAGCTTTTCGTGGCCGAGCCCGCCGCGGTCCTGCAGCATGAAGTCCAATCCCTTTGCGGTGCCGAGTTCCGTGACGGCGGGAGGTGGAAAAGCATAGACGGTCGCTTCTCGAATGCCTGCAAGAAACGGCATGGCTTTCCCCAGGATGCCCTTTACCCGCAGATCAGGTCTGTTACGCAGGTCCCAGTCTCTAAGTTTGATATAGGTAAATCCCTGGTTCTGTGCCTGGCCTGCAAAGCCAAAACCAGCGATGGTCAAGCAGGATTCTACTGCCTCCTTCTGATCCACCAGGAAATGATCCTGCACCTTTTGCATGACCGCCTGAGTCTGCTCTATTGTCGAACCGGGGGGGAGCTGCACCATTGCCATAAGAACGCCCTGGTCTTCGTCCGGCAAATAGGCTGTAGGCATCCTCGAGAACAAATAACCCAATCCGGCCACGATCAGCACGAAAACGGCGATGTAGCGGAGCCTGGCGCCCAACATGTGCCCCACTGCCGATTGGTAGTGAGCCCGAAGACGGAGAAACATGTGATCGAACCAAAGCAAAAACGGCCGGGCAAGGCGGAAACCGGTTTCGGCGGCCTCGTGTCCTTTGCCTACCGGTTTGAGGAGAGAAGCACAAAGCACCGGTGTCAGGATCAAAGCCACTAGAACTGAGAGAAGCATGGAGGAGATGATCGTGACAGAGAACTGACGGTAGATGACGCCGGTCGAGCCCCCGAAGAACATCATGGGTCCGAAGACCGCCGAGAGAACGAGCCCGATGCCGACCAGCGCGCTCGTTATCTGATCCATCGATTTCCTGGTTGCTTCCAGAGGCGACAATCCCTCCTCGGACATGATGCGCTCCACGTTTTCCACCACGACAATGGCATCATCCACGAGGAGGCCGATCGCAAGGACCATAGCAAACATAGTCAGCATGTTGATGGAATAGCCGAACAGACCGAGCACGCCGAACGTGCCGAGAATCACGACCGGCACGGCAATCGTCGGGATGAGGGTGGCGCGCATGTTCCCCAGGAAGAGAAACATGACGAGGAAGACAAGGAGTATCGCCTCGACGAGGGTCTTGAAAACCTCGTTTATG
>DASQID010000201.1:0-3492 GCA_035631775.1 Acidobacteriota bacterium | reverse complement strand
GCCTGAGGCGCCTGGACGATGATTCAATACTGGCGTCCGGGAGGCCCACCGACCGGGACGCGTATATGGTAATCGCCGACACCGATGCTGCGCAGATTTCGGGAATCCGCCTGGAAGTGTTGCGCGATGCCAGCCTGCCCGACGGCGGGGTCAGCCGCAGCTCTTCGGGCGAGGTCACTCTCACGGGTTTCAACCTCGAAGCCAAACCCGCAGGATCTCGCGCTGATTTCAAGGCAATTCCATTGGGGGATGCCATATCGCGGGGCGGCTCGAACATCAAGGGCGCGGTCGACGACGATCCGGCGAGCGGTTGGACCCTCCGCCCGGGCGACACCGGGCTGGAGGCACAGGCCATTTTCGTTCCCAAGAAGCCGTTCGGATTTCCGGAAGGGACACGGCTTCGCATCCGCCTGGAACACGAGTCCCCTGCCGCGCAGCGGATAATGGGCCGGTTCCGACTGGCCATGACGTCGGCAAAGGATCCTCGGGTGGGCAACGAAATTCCCGCGGCAATCCAAGCCATCCTGGCCATCCCGCCCGCGAAGCGGACGCAAACGCAAGCCGACAGTCTGGGCACCTATTATCTCAGCATGGCCCCTGCACTGGATCCGGTGCGTGAGCGCCTCGGACGGCTGCGAGGTACGTGGAACGACCTGAGCTATCCATCGACCTTTGTGATGAAGGAACTCCCGGAACCGCGAGTGAGCAACGTGCTCATTCGTGGAAGCTACCTGAGCAAGGGGAAGCAAGTTACGCCCGGGGTTCCCACGATGTTCAATCAGCTTCCGGGGAATGCTCCGCCCAACCGCCTGTCTCTGGCTCGCTGGTTGGTGACTACGGACAATCCGCTGGTAGCGCGCGTTACGGTCAATCGACTTTGGATGGAGCATTTCGGCAAGGGTATCGTGGAGACCGTCGAGGATTTCGGGAGCCGCGGGGAACCGCCTTCGCATCCCGAGCTGCTGGATTGGCTAGCTACGGAACTTGTGCGCCAGAGGTGGAGCATTAAAGCGATGCACCGGCTGATCGTCACCTCGGCGGCTTATCGGCAGAGCTCGCTCGTCACACCCGAAGCCTTGCGGAAGGACCCAGCGGACAGGCTTCTGACGCGCTTTCCCAGGCTGCGCCTGGAGGCTGAGTTGATCCGCGACAACGCACTCTCCATCGCCGGGCTGCTCAATGCAATAACAGGCGGTCCCAGCGTATTTCCATTTCAACCGGAGGGCATCTGGAACCTGGTCTATAACAGCGATAAGTGGAGGCTCAGCGAAAGGGAAGACCGATATCGGAGGGGGCTGTATACATTTGCGCGGCGAACGGCTCCTTATCCTTCGTTCATGACTTTCGACGCGCCCAGCCGGGAAACGATCTGCACGCGCCGAACCTCGACAAACACGCCCCTGCAGGCGCTGGACACGCTGAACGACCCGGTATTCTTTGATGCTGCTCGCGGCCTCGCGCGGAGGATTCTGCTGGACGGGCCTCCCGGCATTCCCGAGAAAGTGTCGTTTGCGTTCAGACTATGCACGGCGCGCACGCCGGATCAAAGGGAAACGGACAGGCTTGTAGCGTTGTTCGACAAAGAACTGGAGCGCCTGAAGACCAATAATGTGTCCGCGAAGAAGATCGCATCCGGCGGCGACGTGGCAGCACCCCCGGATGCGGATCCGGCAACATTTGCGGCGTGGACTGTCGTGTCAAACGTTCTCCTCAACCTCGACGAGACTCTAACCAAAGACTGAGGCTCGCTGTGAAAATAACCGGGACTGGCTCCGAGTTTCCGACAAGATTTGAACCATTCCTGCAGGCCCCGCCGGAAATTCGGTGCCTTTCTTCGTTCTTTCACTCTCCAGCGTTAGCCGAAGGATCATGGATATTCTCTGGTTCTCTTTATGAACAACCGCAATGATGAAGACCTCAAATTAGACACGCGGCGCCAGTTCTTTGCCCGGAGCGGATTCGGCATCGGTTCCATCGCGCTTGCCGCCTTGATGAATGAGAACCTCTTTGCGGCGCCCGGGAGCGAAAGCCTGCCGGGTCGCGTTGAGGAGCCGCACTTCCAGCCGAAGGCAAAGAGCATAATCTACCTCTTCATGGCAGGGGCGCCCTCTCAGCTGGATCTCTTTGACGACAAGCCGAAGCTGAAGGAATTGAACGATCAGAGCATTCCGAAGGAGATGATTCAGGGCGAGCGCTTCGCGTTCATCAAGGGCGTCCCCAAGCTCCTCGGTTCCCCGTATTCATTCAAAAGGAATGGTGGATCGGGCTCCGCCGTCTCGGAATTGTTGCCGTGCACGGCCGAGGTGTTGGATGACCTTGCGATCATCCGCTCGATGCACACGGACCAGTTTAACCACGCGCCGGCGCAGATCTTCATGAACACAGGCCACCAGATCATCGGAAGGCCCAGCATGGGATCGTGGCTGATTTACGGTTTGGGGAGCGAGTGCAAGGACCTGCCTGGGTTTGTGGTCCTCTTGTCGGGTCAGGGCCAGCCTGACGGAGGAAGATCGTGCTGGGGAAGCGGATTTCTCCCCACCGTCTATCAGGGTGTCGAATTCCGCTCGCAGGGAGACCCAGTACTCTTCGTATCGAATCCCGGAGGCGTGGACTCCGGACTCAGAAAGCGGACAATCGATGCCCTTTGCGACCTCAACCGGATCGAACTGCGGAAGGTCGGGGACCCGGAGATCGCTACGCGGATTGCATCCTATGAGATGGCTTACCGTATGCAGTCCAGCGTGCCGAATCTCACGGACATCTCCGGGGAGCCTCCTGCTGTTCACGAGATGTACGGAACGGAGCCGGGAAAAGTGTCCTTTGCCAACAACTGCCTCCTCGCGCGCAGGCTGGTCCAGCGAGGGGTAAGGTTCGTGCAGCTCTATCATCGCGGCTGGGACAGCCACGGCACAGGCACAGGCGACGACATCGTTCATTCGTTGCCGCAGCGTTGCCGGGAAACGGATCGCGCGGCTGCTGCATTGATCAAAGACCTCAAGCAGCGCGGCCTGCTGGACAGCACGCTCGTCGTCTGGGGCGGCGAGTTCGGCCGCACGCCGATGAACGAAAAGCGCAACAACTCGCAGTTTCTCGGACGCGATCACCATCCCAGAGCCTTCACGATGTGGCTGGCGGGTGCCGGTGTGAAGAAGGGCATCACGCTGGGGGCGACGGACGAGTTGGGGTACAACATCATCGAGGATCCTGTGGATGTGCATGACCTGCATGCGACGGTGCTTCACCTGATGGGCATCGACCACAAGAAGCTGACCTTCGAGTTCCAGGGTCGAGAGTTCCGTCTCACGGACGTCTATGGCAACGTGGTCACCAAGCTTCTTGCCTGAGAGTCCACTGCCTGATGTATTGGTGCCTTTGTAGTTTCTGTCGCGAAACTCGATGAATCGCCCACCAGGTCGGGCCCCGGAGGGGCCCAAGCAAGTAGCCGGGGGCGTAAGCTCCCGGATAGGATATTGCATAATATCGAGCCCCGGC
>DASQID010000200.1:0-12605 GCA_035631775.1 Acidobacteriota bacterium | reverse complement strand
TGGCGATGCAAAATAGAGGCTCGGTGACCGTGGCAATGGCCGACGTGGACCACTTTAAGAACATCAACGACACTTACGGACATGCGGTTGGGGATGTCGTGCTCAGCGAGCTTGCTCAGCGGATGCTCAGGTCGGTGAGGCCCTATGATGCCGTCGGACGGTATGGCGGTGAGGAGTTTCTGATAGTCTTTGAGGGCTGCGGTTCGGCCGAGGCCGTTCGGCTTGCCGAACGCCTGCGCAAGTGTGTCAGTGAGGAGCAGATTCAATCCGGTGAGGCGTCTCTATCCGTCACCATCAGCCTGGGCGTGGCCGTGAGTGCACCGGAGGGAGAACCGGATCACGAACCTATTATTCGCCGGGCCGATGCAGCACTCTACCTGGCCAAGAAGAATGGCAGAAACCGCGCGGAATATGCCCCAATTTCCAGTACGAACGACTCGTCGCACGAGAGCCGGCAGTCCGCACAAGAAGACCTCCCCGCCCACCCCACTTCGAAGTAGCTCTTGGAATTGCTTCGACGGCTCTGAACTCCGTGCGTAGCTCCTGTGCGGGCGGGTCAGTGACCTGTCCGATAACGTCTTCTCGCGCATACCTGTCGCAGGTTGTTGCGCCCACGGGTCACTGACCCGTCGCCACATGAATGTCGTGAACACAGTGTCAAGATCGGAAAGGCGAGGAAACACAGCTCAATTTGAACCACGACAAGGGCACAACAGGCTTTGTCGGCCTGCTCGCGAATGAGTCGGGTTAGGACGCGGAAAAACGTCGCGTTCACGAGTTCCCTTGATGCCGAGACACCAAGTATCCCCGAGCAACTTGGTTGGTTGATCTCGGGGTGGTACTATTTTTTGTTCCCGGATGAACGCCTTGCCTAGAAGCCGTTCAGATTACGCCGACTGGAGAAAGGGGAGTTTTGGATACCTTCGCACCAAGCACAGTCGCTGAGGCGGACCGCCCATTGAGAAATGCGCGGGTCATAAACGACTTCAGCATCCAGGTCGCAACCGTGAATGGATCAGGCAGTCAGTCTGCCAACATGGTTCTCATGCGCTCGATCTTCCAGATGGGCGTTCCGGTGAGCGGCAAAAATCTCTTCCCGTCCAACATCGCCGGCCTTCCCACATGGTTCACGATTCGTGCCAGCAAACACGGATACATCGCCCGAAGGGCTGAAATCGACTTCATGGTGGCCATGAACCCACAGACCGCCCGCGAGGACGCGATGCTGGTGCAACCGGGTGGTGCCCTCCTCGCCGAGCAGAGTCTCGGCCTGAAAGGCCTGCGCGGTGACATCAGCTATTACGAGGTCCCTTTTTCCAAATTGGCTTCCGAAGTGAGCAGTGATGCCCGGCTGCGGAAGCTGCTGGCCAACATGGTATATGTCGGCGTCATGACAGACCTGCTGGCCCTGGACACCGTGGAGGTCGAGAAGGCGATTCGCAAGCAGTTCAAAACCAAGGCGAAGGCAGCCGAAACGAACGTCACGGCAATGCGAATCGGAGCGGAGTACGCGCGGTCACACCTGCAGAAAACCGATCCCTTCCGAGTCGAGCGCATGAACAAGACCCAGGGCAAGATCATTATCGACGGCAATGCCGCTGCAGCGCTTGGGGCCATGTTCGGCGGTTGCACCGTGGTTACCTGGTATCCCATCACTCCTTCCACCTCGCTGGTCGAGACCATGATCGACTACATGAAGGAGTATCGCATCGACCCGAAAACCGGCAAGGCCACATTCGCAATTGTTCAGGCAGAAGATGAACTTGCAGCTGTTGGCATGGTGATTGGCGCTGGTTGGGCAGGGGCGCGTGCCATGACCTCCACTTCCGGCCCAGGCATTTCCCTCATGTCCGAATTCGTGGGGCTCGCTTACTTCACGGAGATTCCGGCGGTGATATGGGACATTCAGCGCGTCGGACCGTCCACGGGCCTTCCCACCCGCACCAGCCAGGGAGATATCCTCTCTACCTATTTTCTCAGCCACGGGGATACCAGACACGTCATGCTCTTGCCGGCCACCGTTGAAGAGTGCTTCCGTTTTGCCCAGGATGCGTTCAACCTGTCTGAGAAGTTCCAGACTCCTGTCTTCTGCATGAGTGACCTTGATCTCGGAATGAACAACTGGATGGCCGATCCGTTTGCCTATCCCGAAGACATCCCGATTGAGCGCGGAAAGGTGCTCTCAGCCGAGGATCTCGAGAAGATAGGCACTTTCGCGCGTTACCGGGACCTGGACGGCGACGGTATTCCTTATCGCACATTGCCGGGCACGAACCATCCTGCAGCCGCGTATTTCACACGGGGCAGCGGGCACAACGAGCAGGCCGAATACACCGAACGGCCGGAGGATTATGTCAGATTGATGGATCGGCTGGATCGGAAGATCGAAAACGCGCGTGCCTCGGTTCCGGAACCAGCCATTGAAATCGGTGCAAATGCGGGGATCGGAATCATAGCCTATGGCTCCACCCACCACGCCATCGCCGAGTGCAGGGATCAGCTGAAGAACGAATATGGATTGGAAACCGATTATATGCGCATCCGGGCGCTTCCGTTGAGCCCGGCGGCCCAGACGTTCATCGAAGCGCACGACAAGAACTACGTGGTCGAACAAAACCGTGACGGCCAGATGCGTAGTATCCTCTCGCTGGATTATCCGATGCTTACGGGCCGTCTGCGCTCTGTGCTCCACTACGACGGCATCCCCATCGATGCGCGCTATATTACCAACGCCATCATTGCGCAGGAGAAGGAGAAGACCTGAGCATGGCCACAGTAGTCAACACCCCCAGACCGAAGGGCGTAAATCGCATCGGCATGATGCTTCAGGACTACAAGGGCAAGGATTCCACCCTTTGTGCCGGATGCGGCCACGACGCCATCACCAGCCAGATCATCAAATCCTTCTTTGAGTATGGCGTGGAGCCGTACCGCGTCATCAAGCTCTCCGGAATTGGCTGTTCGTCGAAAACCCCGGCTTACTTCCTGAACCGTTCGCACGGCTTCAATGCCGTGCACGGCCGCATGCCCGCAATCGCAACCGGGGCGATACTGGCCAACCGTCACCTGATACCCATCGGAGTCAGCGGCGACGGCGACACCGCCTCGATCGGCATGGGACAGTTCGTGCACCTCCTGCGCCGAAACATACCCATGATCTACATAATGGAAAACAACGGCGTCTACGGGCTGACCAAGGGACAGTTCTCCGCCACCGCCGACGAAGGATCCAAACTCAAGACGGGCGTCGTCAACGAATTGCCGGCCATTGACTGCTGCATTCTGTCGATCGATTTGGGCTGCGGCTATGTTGCCCGCTCCTTTGCCGGAGATCCCAAACAACTCGTGGTCCTGTTGCAGGGCGCGCTTGCCCATAGAGGCACGGCCTTCATAGACATCATTTCTCCTTGCGTAACCTTCAATAACCACGAGGGTTCCACGAAAAGCTACAAGTATGCCAAGGACAGCGAGGAACTACTGCACGAGATCAATTTTGTCCCCTTCTACGAGCAGATCACCGTGGACTATGAGGCCGGCTTGACCAAGATCGTGGAGCTGCACGACGGATCCCACATCACGCTCAAGAAACTCGAGCGCGACTACAATCCCACAAACAAGCCTGAGGCACTCCGGCAAATCCGAGACGCAGACGCCCACGGCGAGTTTCTGACGGGGCTGATCTATGTAGATCCCGCCAAGCAGGATTTCACGGAAACCCTGAACATGCATGATGATCCGCTGGCGACCCTCGCCCCGGAGCGAGTCCGCCCCTCACGGGAAGCCCTGGAGGAAATCATGGAGTCCTTGCGCTGACGAGGAGTCACCGCAGAGTTCAGCCGAGATAGACCGGAAGATCCGTGACATGAAGAGGAGGTGCTGTGCCGGCGCGCGATATTGTTGGGGGATACCCGAATCGCCGGGCATTCGTCTCTGCCCTGCTTTCAACCGTCCTGTTCCGACCCGTACTGGAGGCTTCGTCTGCCGACGATATCTATGTCCTTCCCGAAGGCGATTTCAGCCGGCTGAGGTCTGACTTCAACGCGAATCTGGCCAGAATCCGCCTGGTGTTCATGCTCTCTCCCACGTGATCGAAGTGCCTTCGAGGGGCCCTCGAAATGCAGACAATGTTGGTCCAACGGCAGGATCCGAACCTGAGAGCCTACTTCATCTGGGGCCCATACCTCGCGGCCGACAATCCGGAAGCAGCGCAAAGTGCCACGCGTAAATATCAGGCTCCCAACGCCGCATATTACTGGACTCCCTCACTGAGGCTCGGGCGCGAGTTTGCCGGCATGTTGCACCTCGCCGGCGACGGTCCGGCCTGGGATGTCTACCTTCTGTATCCGAGGGGCACCCAATGGGAAGGCCGCGTGCCGCAACCAATCTACTGGCAGCAACAACTCGACATCCTTCAAGCAGACGTGTTCGACGTTGACAGGATGGAGACCCACATCCAGGCACTGATTGCGAGGAAGTAGCCGACGGTCGCTGCCATCTGCCTGCTGCCAGCTCTTTACATGCTGCGGTAGTTGCCGAACTTCAATTCCAATCCAAAGTCCTGCTGCTTCAGCAGTGCAATGACCGTCTGCAGGTCATCCCGTTTTGGTGAGGATATCCGCACTTGGTCCCCTTGAATCTCCGCCTGCACCTTTTTGATTCTCTGTTCCTTGATAAACTTCACAATCGCCCGTGCAGTGTCGGTTGGTATGCCCTGCTGAAGCTGGATCTCCTGCATCACCGCCCCACCTGCGGCCGGGACGGTCTTGCCGGGCTGCAGGTTACGGATCGGAACACTACGGCGGACCATCTTCTCCTGGAGGACGTCCCACATCGCGCGCAGCTTGAAATCGTCCGGAGCGTGCAAAACCAGCTTGTTCTCCAGGCGCTGGAAATCAATCGACACCTTTTGACCCTTGAAATCGTAGCGCTGATTGATCTCCTTTCTGGCCTGGTTTACTGCATTGTCCACTTCCTGCAGATCGCAACCGGATGTAACATCGAACGACTGCGTGACGGCCATCGGATTCTCTCCTTTGACAAACGCCGTTTTTGAATTCCTTCATTCGTTAATCTGATCCGCGATTCCCTTCTGCTCTTACCTAGCCCGGGGTCGTGATCTTTGAGATCCTTGGCGTTCCTTGCACCTTGGCGGTGAGTTTCTAAAAGCACACCGCCAAGACGCGAAGAACGCTAAGAGTGTTTCCAAGTGTCGGTAATGTCGCTTCCAGTCTACTTCTGCCTGCGCGCATCGGGGGAAGTCTTGCCGAGCTGATCCAGAACCTCACCGAGCCTTTTCAGCTCTTCGCCGTAGCGCGCCCAGTCTCCCTGCCGCTGAGCCTGCACCGCACGATCGTAGTACTCTCTGGCTTGCTGGATCAGGCTGGATTCCCGTTGGGTACCGGACACCGCTTCGGGAGGGGCGGGGATCGGAGCCAGAGGAGGCTGAGATCCCGATTCTGCCGGTATTTCCGTCTGGAAGATGCGTCCAATGGAGGCTTCCAGGGTTTCCTCCATGGCGATCTTGTTCTCATAGGCAACAATCACTCGTTTCAGTTCCGGAATCTTGCCGCTTTCGGCCCTCAGGTATAGCGGACGTACGTAGAGCAGAGCCTCCTCGATTGGGATCACCAGCAGGGTCCCTTGGATGACCTGTGACCCATGCTGGTCCCAAAGCGAGATCTGCCTGGAGATCTCGGCATCCTGGTTGATGCGTGCCACGATCTGTTTGGGCCCATAGACAAGTTTCTGCTTCGGAAACCGGTAGACCACCAGTTGCCCATAGTGTTCACCGTCGCTGCGCGCAACCATCCAGGCCGACAAGTTGTCCTTGCGCCCCGGGGTAAAGGGCAGCATGAGGATGAATTCCTCCTGCTTTTCCTGCGGCAGCCTCATGATCGTGTAATAGGGAGACATGGGGGTCTCGGCGTTACCCGACGAAAGCACCGGTATTTGCCACAAGTCTTCCTTGTTATAGAACACCTGTGGATTGGCCATATGGTAGACGGAGTAAATGTATGTCTGAATCCGGAAAATATCCTCAGGATATCGCAGGTGGAGTCGGAGGTCCGCCGGCATGTCCGATATCGGCCGATAGATGCCGGGGAAGATGCGTTGATATACCTGGATCAGCGGATCTCTGGGATCTGAAATGTACAAATCAACGCTGCCGTTGTAAGCATCCAGCACGAGCTTCACTGAATTCCGGATGTAGTTCTTGTCCTGCAACTGGGTCGAGTACGGATATCGATCCCCGGTGGTATAGCCGTCCTGGATCCAATATAACTTCCCTCCGGAGATCACCATGTAAGGGTCCTGGTCGAGCGTCAGAAAGGGCGCGACGCGGGTGAATCGGGTCCGCAAGTCGCGGAAATACAGAAACCGGCTCTCAGGGGTCAGCAATGGAGAAAGGACAATGTTGGGATCCTTGAAGTAAAAGGCGAAGAGAAGTTTTCGCAGGAATGAACCGACGGGGACGCCGCCTCCACCTTCATAGGTACAGTATTCGTTTGTCTCGCCGTGTGGGTAGTCGAACTCTTTTTGACCGGTCTTGACTACCACGTAGCCTTTGGACAGCTCTCCAAAGTAAATC
This sequence comes from Acidobacteriota bacterium, assembly GCA_035631775.1. GTDB lineage: Bacteria > Acidobacteriota > UBA6911 > UBA6911 > UBA6911 > DASQID01. The sequence continues at coordinate 6,016 of DASQID010000200.1, read as the reverse complement.
TCGGGGCGAGTGATATTGAAAATGGGGTAATCGCTTTTCGGGGGAATGTCCTTGACGAGCAGGACGGGCAGTCCTTCGCTGGTCACCCTGTTGACAGGTCCGAGGGTGAGGCCGAAACCGTGCGTATAACTCAAGTGCTCATTGATCCAGTTCCGCTCCGGGAGGCTGGCTGAATTCAGCTCCCGCGGAGACAGCATCATTTGCTGCGCCTCCCCGTTCATGCGGTAACGATCATTATCCACGGTCGTGAAGTCATAGTAGGTTCGGATTTCCTGGATCTGGCTGAAAGCGTCCAAAAGGGGCTCGTGGTCCCACAGGCGGATGCTGTGTATCGTGGCCGCATTTTGTTGAATATCCCTGGGCGTGAGGGCCCTGTCGCCCGAAAGACTTCTGTCCTCGACTTGCGACAATCCATACGCACTCAGAGTCCCATGGATATTGTTTTCAATCTGAGGCAACTCCCTGCCCAGCTCGTTGGGCGCGACGATGAATTTTTGCACCAGAGCGGGATACCCCTTGCCCAGGAAGGCAACACCAAAATACAAGATGACCGCCACAATTGCGCCGCGCAGGTTCGTGGCAAAGATGTTGTAGATCCAGAGCAGAGAGCCCAGCACGGATGCCGCCGCCAGAATGCCCAGCATGGGAACGCGCGCGTGAAGGTCGGCGTAGCTCGCTCCTGAAAAAACGTCGTGGGTGGAATACAGTACCCCGAATCGGCTGAGATAGGCGTCGGCCGCCAGAAGGAGAAAGAAGGCTGCCGCGAGAATGGAGATGTGTACTCCGGCACGTCCTCTGCGGCCTGCCGTACGCAGGCTCTTCAGTACCAGCGTTCCCTTGAAGTGGTATAGGACGAGCACTGCCACGCCGGTTACAAAGCAGGCTGCCATTGCAACGGACACCGCTTCTTCCCAGAAGGGCAGATCGAAAAAATAGAATGAGACGTCTCGGCCAAAAACCGGATCCTTGACATTGAAGGCCACCTGGTGGATCCAGCGCCAGACGATCTCCCAGCTGTCGGACTCCTTTAAAGCAAAGAACAGTGCGCCTACAAAGGAGAGAATGGCTCCTGCGCGCCGTACGGATTCGCGGGAGAAGGTGTAAGCTGTAATTTGCCCTGTGGGAGTGGGAATCCCGATTTGAATCAGACCGGCTCCCCGGTTCGCCAGCCATAGGTTGAGGTAGAAAAAGAGAAATGTCAGCAGCAGCGTCGAACAACCGACGACGCTCTTGGCATACAGGGTCGTGGTGAATACGGTCGTCTTACCCAATTCCTGGAACCAGAGCAAATCAAAATAGAGATCGACGGCAAAAGTCAGGCTGCCCAGAATCACCAGCAGCGCAATAAGCACGACAATCCAAGAGATTCGGGTACGCATCAGGACCTCACTTAGTAGTCATTGAGATGGGCCAGAATGGCATCCGCACTCGGATAAATCAAGGCAAACAGAAAGTCAGGTTTCCCGTCTACTGCCCTCTGCCTTCTGCCGGCTGCCTGCTGATGACAGGGATACGGTACCCGTCTTGGCGTCTTGGCGGTGACTTTTCAAAAGCCGCCGCCAGGGCGCCAAGACGCGAAGGGACGCCAAACTCCTTTGGTTGCGGCTATGCTCCATCGTGATTCACTGGCGAGAGGCGAATCAAAGCTGATTTTTATGTTCTCATTGAAGGAGTGATCATCTTAAGATGTCACTTCGCTTATGATCAATGTCACGCAAGCAAACAAGGGACGAATAGAGAAAAAGGTCCTCATCAAGGCATCCCCAGCCATCATATTTCAAGCGCTGACGGATGCACGCGACCTGGTTCGCTGGTTCTGTGACCGGGCAACATGCGATCCCAAGGAAGGCGGAGAGCTCGCCGCTTATTGGAAGGCAGGCAAGAGTGGTCAGAAGGGCCGTGCTGTTTTTACCAAGTTCATGCCGGGGTCCAGCCTGGAATTGTTGTGGGTTGATGATGGCACGGGGGAAGGCCAGCAGAATGGGCGCCATGTTCTCAGCTATACCATCCGCGAGAGACGTGGGACAAGCGAAGTGATTATGAGGGATGATGACAACCGGCAGCAGGACGATGACACCTATGCGTTTCTCGACCTGGGCTGGAATTCGGTCCTTCTCGAGCTGAAGGACTACTGCGAGCGGAAGGAAAGATCCTCAAAGGCCCATCCTTCCGGAAGTCCGGAATAAGGCCGTGGCAGACAGGAACCAACGCCTCCAACAGAGCCGAGTTCAATCCAAGCACTTTCGGATTGCACGCTGCATACTTCCGTCGGTGGTCTTCTGTCTGAATGCCGGTACCTCGGACGCTCTGGCAAACAAACTTCAGCCCGCGACGGTACAGGCATGGAACCGATATGTGCAGTGGGCGGACAAACGGGTGCAGCGCGAGCTTTCAGATCCCGGCGCCTTCCTGGTCGAGGATTTCTTCCCGGCTGCCGAGAGAGCGGCCGTGAAGAGAGACCTCGCGGCAGACAAGATCGTGGTCAGGCACATGACCAGCCCGGTGCCGAAGGGCGAGCGGTTCCAGATCCGGAACGGAGAGATTCACCACTGGTGGGGTGCTGTCCTGGTCCCCGGCGTCAAGCTTCCCGTCCTCCTCAGCTTTCTTCAGGATTATGAGAATCACGCGGGAAAATTCGCCGATGTTGAGCGCTCCAGGTTGATCTCGAGGGACGGTAATCTCTTCCGCTTCTTCTTTCGCCTGAAGCGTTCCAAGGCGTTTGTGACTGCAATCTACAACACGGAGCAGGAGTGTCTCTATACCTCCCATACCGCCACCAGGGAATCGAGCCGCAGCGAAGCCACGCGCATTGTCGAAGTCGAGGATCCCGGCAAGCCCTCCGAGCATGAACTTCCGCCCGGGGAGGACCGGGGATTTCTCTGGCGGCTTGTGAGTTGGTGGCGGTTCGAGCAGACCGATCGGGGAGTCATCATAGAAGTGGAGTCAGCGAGCCTGAGCAGAGACATTCCGGCAATTGTGGATTTCATTCCCTGGCTGCGCAGCTACATCCGCTCAACCCCAAAGGACTCGATCGAATCCATCCTGGGAACCATCCGGAACTACGGAAAAGCACTCAAATAGAGTTCAGTATTCCCGAACCGAAACGAATGTCGCTTCCCTTCGCACCTCAGGCTCGCGCATGAATCAGTCGGCATGTTGGCAAGCCGCCGCGATGATCGGAATCTTCTTCGGATACTATCCGGCTCACAAGGCAGCTTCGCTCGACCCGATCGAAGCGCTCCGCTACGAGTAGGCTACGGAATCGTCCCGTGTCTCCGGGTACAGCAGCCGTCCCGGCGGACCGTAGATGCTCAATCGGCAATGCCGTCCTGAATAGCCACTCTACTCGATCCGATAGAGCCCGGGTACCGCCTGGACAGGCCTCGACGGTGCACTTCCCTTGGCTCCCAGGGTTTGCGGATCCCGCCAGAAGTCGAATGTCGCAACCTGATGTACACAAGCGATGGTGCAGTACGGCGCGCACGCCTTCCGGGTGAGGTACTCCCTTCGGATGTCCTGAAGAGTGTAGTCCTCCAACGGAACTCCGGGATAGCCGCGCTGTTGCGAACAGTAGTGGACCAACCCGTTCTCACAAATGTACAAATAGCGCGCGCCGGCGCGGCAGCTCCACTGGTTCGGCTTCCCGTCGACAAGGTTATCCTGGAAATAATTCAAACGCGTGTACCCTGTCTTGCCGAACCGTTTCATTTTGAAATAGACCTCTCGCTCGGCAGGATTCAGCGGCTTCAAGATCCCTTGTCCGTCGTGGATGATGCCCATGGAACTCGAAAAGCCGAGTTCGACGGCCCTTCGCCCAATCGTCAATGCATCCTCGGGATCCTGGATGCCGCCGCCCAGGACAGAGTTGATATTTACCTTGAATTCTGCCATCTCAGACAGCCAAACCAACTTCTTGTCCAGGAGCCTCAGGCTCTTTTTCGAGATTTCGTTCGGTTGGACATTATCGATGCTCACCTGCAGGTACTCGAGCCCAGCTTCGTTCAACGCCCGGATTCTGTCTCTGGTCAGCAGATAGCAGTTGGAAATCAAGGCGGCCAATATGTCGTTGCTCCGGATCCGCCGTACGATCTGTTCGAGGTCAGGGTGCAAGAGCGGTTCCCCACCGCTTATTATGACGGCTGATGTACGCAGCTCCGCCAGCTTGTCGATGCGCTTGATCATCGTCGCAACGGGTACCGGATCCGAATAATTGTCGTACTCGTTGCAGTATGCGCAGGCTAGATTGCACCGGCGCATGGGGATTACGTGCGCCAGTACCGGATGATCCGTTGAGAAGAGTCCCTTAGCCAGGAACATGAACTCCCGATAGTACGACTTGATCCTGTTAACCTTCTTCATCCAACTTCCCCAAGACAGAGAAACAGCTAAGGTGGGTCCTTCGAAACGCTGGTGCGGCACATCCGAACCCACCACCTACCCGAGGCGAAATGTGAGGTACTTTTAACACAGTCTCGCCGATTAGTCCAGTTATCTGTGTGGGTTATGGGTTCCGGCACCCGTCGCGGAGGGTTTTCCCCAGACGAGCACCACAATCGGTTGCGGCCTGCCGGTCCTGGTGAGGAACGCACGCTTGCTCGGTTTGGATCAAGGCAGAGCTTGAATGATAAGGGGGTGTTCTGTTAGGATCGCTTCCCGGCAAAGCGATCGAGTGCTCGCATTTAGTGTATTTCCCGGCTGTTGACGTCCAAAAGGAGTAGAGGAGTTCATGCGCAAGGTGCCGTTGGCCGAGTCTCTCAGAATAATCGCACGCGGATCGCTGAATTGGCTAACCGAGCGCCCAGTCGTGGTTTCGTTCGAAGTCACCGATTCCTGCACCTGCTGGTGCCGGCATTGCGACCATGGAGGACCCAAGGACGCATCGAGCAATATGAAGCCGGCCGATTACCGCCGCTACATGGATATACTGCGTCCGGTTGTAGTTCAGGTCTCGGGAGGCGAACCTCTGATGCGCGGGGACCTCCCTGAAGTCGTTCGCAACATAAAGTCAGATTCCGGTCTCCCCTTCACCATCCTCGTTTCAAACTGGTCCCTGATGAGGGAGGAGCGGTATCTGGAGCTTCGCGCTGCCGGCGTTGACGAATTCTGCGTCAGCCTGGATTTCCCTGATGAGCGCCACGACGATTTCCGCAAGCACCCTGGTCTGTTCAAGCATCTCAACGAAATCGTGCCGAGGCTTGCGGCATTGGGTCACGATGATATCGTGATGAACAACTGCATCACTTCAGCCAACGTAAATGAAATCAACAGAGTGGCGGACAAGGCGCGCGAATGGGGCGTTAACATTAACTTCAGCGCCTATTCGCCCCGGCGCACGGGATGCCGAGATTTCTTCCTCAACACCCCGGAACAAATGGCAATCCTGGACCGCGAATTGGGGAGGATCAGATCCCGGATTGACCGGACTCATTGGATCACAAACAACGAAACCACGCTGGCGGCGACCTGCCGTTACTTCGCGGCGGGTGGTGCACCTTCCTGCAAAGCCGGCCTCCGGTGGCTTGTGGTCACCAGCAACGGATACCTGCAGCCCTGTTCGATGCAATTCCATCGCTACGATGTCACAGAACAGGCACGCATGGTCAGCGAGTTTACCAGGAACAACAGGTGCGACGAGTGCTATGTCTCGATCCGCTCCTACCTGGACAAGGGTTTCCCTCAACTGCTGCGCGAGAATGTAATGGAGTTCTTCTCTCTGAACTCCCGCCGGCAGGCTTCGGCGAAAGCTGCCCCTGTCCAGGGATAGGTCCCAATCCAAAGCTGATCAAAGCCACAAGCAAATCCTGCCACGAATTTCACAGATTGCACGAACGATCAAACTCACGGGATCCTTTCGTACTACAAACCCGCAATTCCGTGTCCTCCTGGCAAGGAATTCCTCAGGCGAGAAAATGCCTTCAGCAAGATCAAAGTTCGCGGTTCGCAGTTCGCAGAGGGCACTGATCGCCGGCAGACTGCAAACCACTGCGAACAGCAAACTGCGAACGGCGAACCTGAA
>DASQID010000199.1:0-3064 GCA_035631775.1 Acidobacteriota bacterium | reverse complement strand
TATCGTCGAGGAGCGGCAACGAAGCAGATGCCCGCCCGCCGCCGCGCCCCTTCGGGCTGCGGCCCGCAGGCCTGCAGCAGAATGTGAAGTTATTCTTGAGCGAGCCCTAAGGCGCGAAGACGCGAAGGGAAGACAAACTACTCTGGTTGCGGGGCGGCCCACGGCTGAGGGGACTTTTAATGATATAGTGGGCCGTCCTTTGGAAGCGGAGGTGCCGAAATGAAAATCGCAACAAACAAAGAAAACTCTCGGTCTGCTTGTCTGACTTCGAAGCGTCATGGTGGTTTGAAGAGGGGGGCTCTCTGGAGTTCGTGGTTGTTCCCGATCGCGGGACTGCTCTCATTGATCTGGTTTCTGGTGCGCGTGCTTCCCAGGCCTTCCAGAGCAACGTACCCGTGCCAGAGAATCGCGGCCCCGCTTGCGGGAAGCTTTGTGCTTTGGGCTGCCGGAGTCCTGGTTTCCCTCTCGGCCTTCCGCAAAGCGAGAAAGTTGAGGACACAATCAAAATTGGTCCTGGCGTGTGCATGCCTCGCGATTGCTGTGGCGATTGCTGCGGTTTCTCTAACAGTGGCGCCGGAGCGCATGGCGCTTGCGGACGACCCCTCTCCCAATGCCCCTATCGGTGTCGCAAAGGGCGTCAATCCGGGACGGGTGATCTGGGCGTTCGACCCAAGTGCGACGGAGTGGAAAGGGCCAGGAGACGGTCACTGGTGGGAAAACGGACATACGCATCAGGCTGTCGTTGACGCCATGATGTCCGGTGCGCTGCGACGGCTATCGGGCACACGGAACGATCGCGACTGCTGGAACGCGCTCTTCCGATATTTCAACAATACACACGGACGTGGGGACAAGGGATACCGGCGCGGGGAGAAGATCGTGGTCAAAGTCAACCTCGTCGGTTGCATCGCAAACCCCAAGGCGGGAGGAGTGGATCCAAATTCCTACGATCTGGTTCGCAACGCCGACTACATGAACACATCACCCCAGATGATCCTGGCACTGCTGGCACAGCTCGTGGACGCCGCAGGAGTGGATCAGTCGGATATCTCGGTGGGTGACCCGCTGGCCCTCTTCCCAAATCAGTACTACGACATATGCAACCAGAGATTTCCGAAGGTGCACTATCTGGACCATGACGGCGGTAATCCGCTTCATCCCAGGACTCCCGTCCGTCTTTCCTCTATCCCCTTCTATTGGAGCTCCAGGCCGGCGGGAACTACCCTGGACTACGTACCCGATGCCTATGCCGAAGCCACCTATCTCATCAACATGGCAAACCTCAAGAGTCACACACTGGCCGGCGTCACGCTCTGTGCAAAAAATCACTTCGGTTCCCTGATCAGGACCCCGCCCCAAACGGGCTATTACGACATGCATACCACCCTGCCCGGCAGGACTCCTGGAGCCGGACACTACCGCGATCTCGTGGATCTGATGGGACACGCGCACGTCGGTGCGAAGACCCTCGTCTTCTTCATCGACGGCCTATACCCAGGGGTACACCCGGTCGAGTCTGTCCCGAGGAAATGGAACTCCGCACCCTTCAATGGCGACTGGACTTCGAGCCTGTTTGCTTCTCAGGATCCTGTGGCGATCGATTCGGTTGCATTCGATTTCCTCCGGACGGAGTGGAACAACTATCCCCGCATGTCCGGGGCGGATGATTACCTGCACGAGGCTGCCCTCGCCGACAATCCGCCCTCAGGGACTTTCTACGACCCAAACCATGACGGCAATGTGGCACGGCTTGCCAGCCTCGGCGTTCACGAGCACTGGAACAACGCGCGGGACCGGCAGTACAGCAGGAATCTGGGCACGGGCAAGGGAATTGAGTTGCTCAAGATCGGTCCCGGCTTGGATCGTCCCTGACGACGAGAAGCGCAGGGAAACCGTTGGCATTCCCCCGTGTCTTCGCGGTGGTTCCTAAGCGGATGAATTCATAAACACGATGATGTATCGCAGCCGCAAGGCAGTAAAATGGCAAATGACCAATTCGATCCGCGCCTCTGCAGGTTTGGCTGTAGCCCCAATCCGAGCCGACTTGCACTTCTCTAACGGCCGGAAATACGTCTCCGTACTTATGAAATCGAGCACTAAGGGCTGGCGCAAGAATAGATTCACATTTTGGCGCGAGCACCGCCGCGCCCTTTCAGGCTGCGGCCCGCAGGCCCGCTGGCTTTGTTGCTCGCTCCTCACATACCACCCCGGGTATAGCTCGTCGCTCGCGCCTCGCCAGCGAACCCGCAGGCCAGCAGCAAAATGTGAAGTTATTCTTGCGCCAGCCCTAAGGAAGCCACCGCGTAGAAGCGAAGACAGGCGCGCTTTATCTTCCGACCAGGCGGCGAAGGACCGCCAGATTCATTCTGTCAAGCCTTAGTCCATCCCCTTTGGGCGTTTCCAGTATCTTGGGCACGTTGGCAAGGCGCCGGTCATTCACGATGCAGCGGAAGGCCTCCAGGCCGATGAAACCCTTGCCGATGTGTGTGTGCCGATCGACCCGGCAGGCGAAATCCTTCCTGCTATCGTTTGTATGAATGGCCGCGATGAGCTCAATTCCCAGGAGTCGGTCAAATTCGCGCATGGTTCTGCTATATCCTTCTCCGGTGCGGATGTCGTATCCGGCAGCGAACAGGTGGCATGTATCCAGGCATACACCCATGCGTGCAGGTTGTCGAATGCGCTCGAAAATCGATGCCAGGTGCTCAAATCGATACCCGAGGGATGTTCCCTGCCCTGACGTATTCTCGAGCAGAATTCGCATCGGCGGTCCAACCTCCTCCAGGGCACGGCTAAGTGCCGCTGCAACACGTGCAATACCCTGTTCCTCACCGGAACCCATGTGTGCTCCGGGATGCAGGATGACGGAGGAGACGCCGAGGAGTGAAGCGCGTCTCATCTCCTCAACCAGGGCAGCAAGTGATTTCTCATACAACCAGGGCTCCGGAGAAGCAAGGTTGATGAGGTAACTGTTGTGTGCCACGACCGGCTCTATGCCGGTGAGATCCCGGGCCCGACGATAGAGCGTGCAATCCTCTTCGTCGAGAGGATTCGCCTCCCACCT
>DASQID010000198.1:0-5303 GCA_035631775.1 Acidobacteriota bacterium | reverse complement strand
TGTGGTGAATGTCGAGGCCCTTCCCGGTTTCCAGCAACTCCTCCATGTGTTCGAGGAGCCGCCACTGCAGGTAGTTCCACTCAACATAGTGCCGCAATTCCATCCGGGCACCGGGCAACATGGTGCGTCGAGCCAAGGACGAGAGTCGGTACTGTCCGACACCCGACTGCTCGATGTATCCGGTGGACCTCATGAGGCGCAGCACCATATCGAGCGTGCCGACGTCGACCTTGCAGGAGCGAGCGATGTCTGCGACATTTCGCGTCTCTGACCCGATCGCCTCGAAGATGCCCAGTCTAACCGCCGCCATCAAAGCGCGAGTCTGCACGAGCGGAACGAGACAGTCGACCACCGGCACGGGCACCATCCCGGCCAGCAGTGCGAGCCGCTCTCGAAGTGTCGAGGGAATGATTCCGAATCTCACATCAGCATCCTTTCTTTGGCAAGTTGGTGTCGGGCTAAGTTTGCCCCAAGTCTCGAAGACCCGCAAATTAGAGCAAATGTGGCCGGAGATCAATTTCCAATTTCTTTTGCTTGTTCCAAAGGAGAGTACGATCTATATATCCGGATCTGATCAACACGCACGTTCGGCTCAGGAGGGGTAAGATGGATCGCATCGAATTGATCAGAGCGCGCCGCCCTGTTGACCGACGGGGACTGGAACATGGCCTACCTTTTTCCGGACGAGATCGCCGCCGCGAGGGAGCGAAATGGGTTGGTGATTCTCCCGGTGGCCCCGGTGGAGTGGCACGGACCGCACCTCGCCATGGGCTGCGACAACTTGTTGGCCCACGCCTTCGCGCGGCGGCTCGCGATGGAATTTCCGTGCCCCTATTTCCCTCCCCTATTCGTTGGCACCGAGCGGGAGCGAAAACACGACACCCTCGAAGCGCTCGGCTTCCCCCGCGATGCGTATATTGAAGGTATGGACTTTCCAAAGAACTCCGTCGCCAGCGCGTATTTGCGCGAGGAAGTCTTTGCTGCGGTCATGCGAGACACCCTAACCATCCTGCTCGGCCGGATGCGATTCCGGCATGTTGTGATTGTCAACGGGCATGGGGCTGAAAACCAGTTGGCGGTTATGAACCGACTTTGCCGTGAGTTCAATGCGGCGCCGCCGGGCACCAAAAGGGTCATCTGGGTGTATCCCGGCTTTCCGCACTCGCTGGTTGCGGGATCCATAGGCCACGCCGCTTCAGAGGAGACTTCGATGCTGGCCTCCACCTGGCCGGGCTGTGTGGATCTCTCTCGTCTCCCTCGTGAGGGAAAATGCATTCAGCAGGATCAAAGTTCGCGGTTCGCAGTTCGCAGTTCGCAGAGGGCCCTGATCGCCGGCAGACTGCAAACCACTGCGAATAGCAAACTGCGAACGGCAAACCTGAAGTCAGTGCAGTGATTATAGGGGGCATTGCGGCCTCCTGCTTTTTGATTGCGGCCATGCCGCTCCGTGTTCTTCGCCATAAAGCGGCCGCCTCTTGAATTCGGGGACAGTACTCAACTCCCGAATTATCCCTATCCATTTTGCAGTCAGCTCCTCGGAATTCGGGAGTTGAGTATCCTGTCCCCGAATTGGCCTGGTCTCGGCCAGCACCCGCCCTGATCCTACCGCTCCTCAACAATCAGCAAATCCCACGGCCCTATGGTTAGGTTCTGCGCTTTCGCGATGGTCTTGCCTGTCAGCAAATCCGCTCCGCCCGCATAGGGGTAGGCGAAAGACTGCGGCTGTGAGGAATAATTCAGGTAGTAGTGAAGCAACTTGCCGGAATTGCCGACGCCATGCTGTGCGCGCACCGAATCCGGAAGTTTTTGATCCGGCCCAATAAGTCCTGCGGACTGGAGGATACCTGCCAGCACCTTCTCCTGCAGTTGGTCGGAGAGCACTGTTCCTTCGTAGGTAACGGTTCCCTTGCCTGTCTCATTCTTGGTAATCGCAGGATACTTGCCGAAAAACGGGTGGTCGTAATATGCAACCGCTGCAGCTGTCTCGGGCATCAGCATCTCGGCCCATACCGACACCTTGTTTTCGTCGCCGGCCTTGAGGGGATCTCCTTTGAGGGAGAGGTTTCCTTTGAGACTCGAGAACTCCTGGTAGGAGAAGCCGCAGATCTTGCGCAATGGTCCCGGCATTCTCTCCCAGCGCACGGTGGAAAATTCGTCGCAAAATCCGCTTTTCAGCGTGAGCAGAAGGTGGCCGCCATTTCCAGCATAGGAGCTCAATCTCGCAAGCAGATCATCGCTCGCAATATACAGAGGGGGCACGACAATAACGGAATAATCTGAAAAATTCCGGCTCTGCGGAAAGACAAAATCCACGCCGACATTCATGCGGAAGAGGGTCCGATACAACTGGTGGAGGATGCTCAGATAGTCCACTTTGTCGTGGAAGGGCATGAAGCGGATGCCCTGATAGGAGTCGACGCTGTAGAGAATCGCGACCTTGTTGTTTTTCTTGAGGTTGACCAGCCTCGGGCCGACCAGCTTGAGTTCCTGAGCCGTGCGGCTCACTTCGCGGTAAACACGATTGGGTTCGAGGTCGTGGGACAGCACTCCTTTCCAATAGGTTTCCTGACCGTAGTGGAGCGAGTGCCAATGCCAGTAAGCTACCATGTTGGCGCCATGTGACAGGTGGCTGTAGACGTTTAATCGCAGCTGCCCGTCGTAAGGCGGCCGCTGCCACTTTGAGTCCCAACCTATGGCCTGCGCGTTTGTCTCGGTAATCAGGTAATTGTTCTGCTTGAGCGAACGGCACAGATCCCCGGAAAGTGCGATTCCGAGTCCGTCAAGGTCATCCTGCACATCGTGGTATGGATTCACCGCGGATATGTCCAGACTTTTTGCAATTTCGTATTCATCGATGTCGGTGCGCACGCCTCCGACAAAATTCTGTGTAATGAATTGGCCTGGTCTTTTATACTGGTTGACAATTGCTGCCTGCCAGGCCAGAAAATCGGTCGTGAGCTTCTGTTGATAACGCTCCCATTCCAACTTGTAGCCCGGATTCAGAATGCCGTCGCGCGCTGGGAATTCGTCCCAGTCACTGACGAGTTGGCCCCAGTATGCGAGGCCCCAGCGCTTGTTGAGTTCCGCTGTCGTCTTGAACTGCCTCTTGAGGTAGTCGACGAACCCGACCTGCACATTCCTGCCCGCGGTTTCGTAAGATCCGGTTTCATTGTCGATCTGGTAGCCGATGATGGCCGGGTGGTCCTTGAAGTGCGAAAGGATCTGCCGAATGATCCGTTCTGCATAGAAGAGGTAGGTCGGATTCGTAATATCCATGTTCTGACGCGGACCATAGTAGCTTTTCTGTTCTCCCAGACGGGTGACGAGGACTTCGGGGTGCTTGTGGTACAACCAGAGCGGAATGGAATATGTTGGCGTCCCAAAAATGACCTTGATGCCCGCCCTGTGCAGCCGGTCGAGAATACGCTGCATCCAATCAAAGGAGAACTCTCCCTCCCTTGGTTCGAAACTGCCCCAGCTCGACTCTCCGAGGCGGACCACCGTGATACCCGCCTTCTCCATAAGCTGCACGTCCTGTTCCAGCCTCTCGTAGGGCATGTACTCGTGATAATAGGACGCTCCATATAGAATCGAATCCATCCGCGGAGCCTGTGAATAGGCGATCGCGGAAAACAAACCTAGAATCGATATGGCAGACGGGAGGGCTCTGAAGCAAACCATAAAATCACTCCTTGTGATGGAAGCGATCATAGAAGCAAGAAGCCGGGAGGAGCCAGGAATTTCTGCCAATGAAGAAAGTTTGCACTTTGGCGCGAGCGCCGGGCGGGCAGATGCGAGGCGCCACACGCAGAGCGAGTGGCCTCGGGGATCCTGCCCGAGGCGCGAGGAAGGCATTAGCGTAGCGAGGCCCCTGTATACAGACTAAGAACGCTGAACCGAAAGGATTGCAGCGGAATCCGCAGCCGCAAATCCAGGTTGACCAAACCGGCGACTGCGCGAATGTCACTTGATTGCCGGCGCATTCGACGGCCGGCTTCGGCTACTTCTTCTTGCCATCACCTTGAAGCTGCTGTTGGATGTCGTAGACAGCCCGGAGGGTCGTTCCCCCAGTAAACTTTGCAGGGGCGAGGTCTCCTGACTTGATCTGCGCCTTGAGCTTCTCTATCGACTGGTCGATGTCGTTACAGGACTCCTCAATATCCTTCTTCTGCTTGGCTGAGAGTTTGGCAGTCTCCAGGCTGCTTTTCACAGCCGTGTAACGGATGTCGATGGTCTTTTGCAGGCCCGTAACCTCCTTGAGCAGTTCTTCCCGCCGTCCTTTGGCAAGATCGCGAGCCTTTTCGAAGCGTGTCTTGGCCTTCAACAGTGCCGCACTGGATTCGCTGTAGCTGTCCTTGGCAAGAGCCGCCTGAGCCTGATTCCAGGCTTGCATGGCGTCATTCCACTCCTTGGCGGCAAATTCCTCCGCGCGCTGTTCCTTCGCTTGATCCATCGCCTTTTGCGCAAGCGCAATCTGTTCCGTCGGCTTACCACAGGCAAAGCAGCAAAGAGCTAGGACGAGACCAAGTGTTATCAAGTTCCGATGTGATTTATTCATTGTAGCCTCCGAGGATCGCGGCCAAACCCTGGTGTGAGGATGAAATTCACCCGGGCTTCTCAAATACACCTCCAGACTGCCTCCGGTCTGGAGGAATTCAAGCGCGCCTATCAAACCACAGAGATAGTCCAAAGTTCAAGTAATTCAAAGGTCCTGCGGACCCAGTCCAGCAAAAACCGCAACCAAGTAGATGGGTAGTAATACCCATACTCGATTGGGTGATTTTGCGAATTGAGATGCAAAGGGGAAAGGGCTATCTAAGCTGTGTATCTCGAGGACTAATCCGAGATCAGGCGGGCGAGCGGGGCAAAACGGCAACCGTAGGGGGGGGCCGAACATGGCTCTCGCTCGCCTGCCCAAGTCGAGAGAACTCCCCTTCGATCTCAATCCCCAGAATACCGATCTGCATTCGCGGATGACGCAGATCCGCAGAGATGGACTCTCTGACTCTGCGCCCCGCGCCATCCGCGAAGAAGAATGGCTAAGGGCTGGCGCAAGAATAAATTCACATTCTGGCGCAAGCCCTAAGGGCCGGCAGGCCGGGGCAAGACGCCGCGGATCCTTCGCATTATTGCCCGCCCCTTACAAACCACGCCGACCGGGGGCTTGCAGCAGAACGTGAGGTTATTCTTGCGCCAGCTCTCAGGACGCCGCTGCCGTCGATCTCTTTGAGATGGGTTCGACATCACGCGTCACATACCCGGTGTAGATCTGACGGGGACGGGCTATCTTCTGCTCCGAATCC
>DASQID010000197.1:0-2282 GCA_035631775.1 Acidobacteriota bacterium | reverse complement strand
GACCCTGACGGCTACGTCTTGTTCTTTGGTCGACCCAGGTAGACGGCGGGGTAGCGATCCGCGGTTCAACCCATACATCCTACGTTTTGGGGTTCTACTTCTTGGGCTCGAATCCGCGGCCGACCCGGAACACGTGGCCATCCGGGTGTCGAAGGTGCATCTCGCGAACGTTCCACGGCATATCGGTGGGCGGAAATGTGACCTCCAGCCCGGCGGCGACGCAATGCTTGTGCATCTCGTCCACGTCGTCCACCCAGACCGACATCCAGACACCCTTGTCGCCTTCTTCGTCTCCGTCCTGCTGAAAAGTGGTGGTGTTAGCGCCGCGGCCGCGGCCTCCCTGCGCCCCCTGACAAAGAAAGATGCAAGCTTCCTTACCCGATCCAACCGCGCCGAACGTTGGAGGCGTTCCCCAGTCCCACAATTTCTTCCATCCCCACTTCTCGAACCATGCGACCGTGCTGGCGATGTCGGACACGTTCAATATCGGAGTCAAACCTTTGGCTTCCATAATCGAAGAAGGATATACGTTCCGGGCTCCCGAAGGGTAAAACGTTACGGAGGTACCTGCCCGAACAGCCCTCCGCTGCCCGGCTGGCGAAATATCGCCATTTCACCCACGAGGCGATACAGTAGCCGGTGAGGACGATCCACTCGCAGAAGCTATGCGATTCCTGCGTGACGCACAGTCGAGCGTTCAGGAGGTTTCACCTGTGAAGAAGCACCCGATCGCTGTAAAGTTATTCCTGCTGTTGTTATTGTCCCTGGTCGTCGCGATCGTTTTCGGCGTCCACCGGTCCTACGACGCTCGAGTTCACCGAGCAGCGTGCTACCGCGCCAACCTCGAGAAGCTCAACTCCCTCGAACCTTCGGTGACGACGATCAACGCCGAAGTCCAGGAGATCCAACTCGACCAGGACGTGATCGATCAGCTCGGGGGTACAGACGACGACGCCGTGATCCAACGTCGGAACCGCCTGATCGACGGCGTGAAGCTCAAGCTCACCAAGGTCAACAAAGATCGAGCCGAGGGGCAACGTCGCACCGAACAGATCCAAGCCGAGCTCTTGACCTGCCTCGCAGAGGCGAAGTGATCCAGGCCTCCGGCCTTCTCATCCCATCTGACTACGCCAAGCATGTTCGCATCAAGCGGGATACCACCGGTGGGCCATTGCACCAGCAGAGCGCAAAGCCGCCTGTCTACGAGATGAGTTCTAGTCTGCCGACAACTCGGTAAGCTCCGTCGTCCGCTTCAACTGGCCGCAGGCTGCGTAGATGTCCCGTCCGCGGGGGCGCCGAATGAAAGTGGGTACGCCCGCACCCACTAGGATCTTCTGGAACTCGAGCACGCGTTCCTCCTTCGGCGTTCGAAAATCAATTCCCGGCCCTGGATTCAACGCAATCAGATTCACCTTCGCCCGAATTCCCCGGATCAATTCCACCGCTTCGCGTGCGTTTTGCGGGGAATCATTCACCTCATCGAGCAGCACATATTCAAAGGTCAGCCGTTCCCGGGGACGAAGTGGAAACTCCCGCGCGGCCGCCATCAACTTCTCCAGATTCCACTTGCGATTGATCGGCATCAACCGAGTGCGCAGTTCGTCATTGGAAGCATTCAAAGAGATGGCCAACTTGGTTCTCACCGGCTCTTGTCCAAAATCCTCTATGCGGGGCACGATGCCGGCAGTCGAAACCGTCATGCGCGATTCTGGAATCCCTATGCCCTCCAACAGCAACCGCACCGCCTTGGTGAAGTTCTCGTAGTTAAGAAACGGTTCTCCCATCCCCATGAATACCAGATTCACGCGATCCTGTGGCGGCGAAACCCGCTGGTCGTTGAGCACGGCGCAGACTTGTCCAACGATTTCCCCCGCGCTCAGATTCCGTTTCACACCCAGGAGGGCAGTCAAACAGAACTGGCAATCCACGGCGCAGCCCACCTGGCTCGACACGCAGATGGTCGCTCGCTCCCAACCTCTTCCTGCGCCTTTTTCGATCTGATCTCCCGCCTCGCTGCCATCGCCCGCTTCTCCTTCGTCGCCCTCCGGCATCCAGACTGTCTCCACTGTTTGGCCATCGGCCAGTGTCATCAGAAATCGAATCGTCCCATCCCGTGAAACGAACTTCTTCTCCGCCCTCGGCAATCCTATGCTGTAGCCCTCTTCCGCCAGCCTCCCTCGCAGCTCCTGGGACAGAGTGGTGATGCGCTCCAAGGATTCAATCCTCTGCCGGTAGAGGGCCTCGAACAGTTGCTGGCTGCGGTAGCGAGGCTCTCCGGCTCG
>DASQID010000196.1:0-2629 GCA_035631775.1 Acidobacteriota bacterium | reverse complement strand
GGAAGATATCCGTGTGATTGCCTATTGTCGATGCCCGGATATCAGGGGTGTGCTTCTGTTTTTGTCACGTGACCGGTCGGAAAGCCCAGGGATAGGCCGTTTCTGAGATGTGGAGCTGCGACTCCCGCCTACTTGTTCAGGGAGCGGAGCAGAGAATCCCTTACGCATCCCGCCTGCGATCCAGAAAGCCCCGACAGTCCGTGGACGGCCCGCTCGAATGCGGCGGGAAATGCTCGCCTGTACCAATTCCGGTCCATGGTGCCGCCTTGAGCGTGAATTCGATCGAATTCCTTCGTCAGCTCCAGGCGCAGCCGGCTGGCTAGACGAAGAGCCAGATCATCCGGCAGGTCGGCATCGGCCGCAGCGCTCCTTCCCCAGTTGTTGGCAAGGATTCTCGCCTCGAGAAGGGATAGGCTGCGGATGTTGTCAGCCGTCAACCAGATCTCCTCAAGGTCGTACTCTTCGTTGGGATTCTCAAATTCCGGATCCTTCAAATCTCTGGAGTTTGGCCCCAAGATTCGGATCGCCTGATCGATGGCGCTTTCTTCGATTGCTTCAGCGCCTGGAATAATGACGAAATGACGACCGGTGACGTCAACCTGGGCAGATATGACTCCGGGAATCCTGTTCAATTGCGC
This sequence comes from Acidobacteriota bacterium, assembly GCA_035631775.1. Taxonomy (GTDB): domain Bacteria; phylum Acidobacteriota; class UBA6911; order UBA6911; family UBA6911; genus DASQID01. Next base: position 1,991 of record DASQID010000196.1, on the reverse strand, counting down.
CAGCACGGGCGCGAGAATGGAGCCTCAACCGAGGCCCGGCACGGGACCTCAGCCATAGTTGGGAGAATGGAGGATGAGCATCTGTCTGTTTGCAACTGTGGGCAGGCTCATGGTGTTTCCAGTAATGGCTCTTGGATTGCTTTTGGTTCTTTCGTATCTGTAGCGTCTGACGACGACTCGATTTCCGGCACAGTCCCGCTGAGCATCGCCATTATCGAATCGGCAACCTGCCGGGCGGTCAGGTTGTCGGTGTTGAATACCGCATCATAGTGGCGAAAATCGTCGATGTCTTGTTTGAAATGGTGCCGGACGAAATTGCGGCGCTCTGAATCCATCTGATCAATGCGCTGACGCGCATCGGCGAGCGAAATCTGCCAGCGCTGCATCAACCGGCGGATCCTGACCTCCGGCGAGGCCACAATCCGGATGTGGAACCCGCCGCTTTCACTGCGCAACGCAAAATTTGCACCGCGACCAACCAGGATCGCGTCTCCGCGTCCTGCCACAAAGGCCAAGGCTTTCAGCAGTGCATCTCGGTATTCCTCCGCGCCGAAAGAGGCTCCCGCAGCCATGTTCAGCAGACGTTGAACACTCTCGTGAATGAGGTTTTGCGCCCGCTCGTCCAATTGTTCCACCAGGGTTTGCCGGACATTGCTATGAAGCGCAATGTGATCCACGATCTCCCTGTCAAAGACCTGCCATCCCAGCCGGCGAGCCAGATCGTGTGCGATGGCATCCCCGAGGCTTCCTCTCCTCCGGGAAATCGTGATAAATCGGTAGCCGGGATTAGTGGCCCTTGCGGCCGAGATCTCATGCAGCGCCCGGTCGCGTACCGTACGCAGCAACATCTGCCTTTCGGCGAGGAGTGCGGTTCCGTAGTCGTCACCGGATTTTGTGGGTAGCATAACGGCCTCCTGGAATCCGGTATTGTGCCTCCATGCTAGCACTGTTTACGCGCGTTGTCACAAAGTTACGGTCTTCGGTGTATATCGTCGAGGAGCGGCAACGAAGCAGATGCCTGTCCGCCGCCGCGCCCCTTCGGGCCAGCAGCAGAATGTGAAGTTATTCTTGAGCGAGGCCGTATAATGGCTGTCATGAGGATTCTGACGGATGCCTACATCGTGCTCTTGGTCATGAATAGTTCTCCGGGCATCTTTCAAGTGGAGAAGGGCCAGACGCTTCGCGTTGAGGTTTCTCTGGTGACCGTAGGAATCAGCGTAATGGATCCCCGGGGGCTGGCAGTCCCAAATCTGCAGGCCGGCGATTTCAGGCTCTTTGAGGATAGGGTTGCCCAGCAGATTGCGTTTTTCGCCAACGTGGAGCAGCCGACCAGTCTGGGGATTCTCCTCGACCGAAGTGACAGCATGGGCCCGGCGTACAAGCTCGAGAAAGCCAAGGATGCCGCACTTCGAATCGTCGAGACGAGTCACGGAGAGAGTGAGTTCTTCTATATGCCGTTTGACGGCCAATTCAAGGTTCCGTCAGAATTCAGCAAGAGCCGCGATCAATTGAAACAAGCCGTGGCTGCTACGGCACTTGGAGAGGGAACTCGCCTGTACGACGCAGTCCTCGGAGCGCTCGAGCTGTTCAGGCGGGCGGATTACGGACGAAAGGCCATCATCTTGATCACAGACGGCACCGACCAGCACAGCCGCCATACCCTTGACGAGATGATTGGAGCGCTCCAGGAGTCTCAGGTGCAGTTTTTCGCCATCGGCTATTTCAGCAGCAAGGAGGACGACATCTTCCGCAACAGCGGGCCCAAGATCTCCATGGAAAACTACCAGTTGATTGACAACCCCCGATTGGTGTTCAAGCGGCTTGCTGACGAGTCTGGAGCCGAGGCCTTTTTCCCTCGCTCGGACCAGGAACTGAAAGCTTCAATAGAGAAGATTCTGCGTGACCTGCAAACCCAATATACGCTGGCATACTACCCCTCGGACCCCACTCCCGGAAGCAGGTATCGCCGCATCAGCGTAAAGCTCAAACCC